>NZ_CP015363.1:1217962-1522452 GCF_002078355.1 Ferroplasma acidiphilum
TATGATTTCATCTGGATATTTTTAATAGAGAAATATATGAATCCATCCAGAAAATGTTCGATATCATCCATCAACATAAGTAATATCTGTCAATTAATAAATGTTTCTAATTCTTATTAGCACTGTATGAAAAATTGTGCATTCAACTGGATTAAAAAAATCAGGGATTAAAATTTTTATGTTGAATTGCAATAATATGCTGTATTTTTGTTGTCTATCAACTGTGCCAGGATTGCTATTTACTATAATGCCGAAATGGCAAATATTCATTTCCGCTTGCAGGATTCGGGATGGCTGCAAATTGCATAAAAAGTTATTAAATGGAATGGCCTGGGAAATAGATGTTATTATATAATTCCATTAAATTAATTTCTCTTTGATTTGGTATTTCATCCCGTTGAGAAAATTTTCGAATATGTCTGTTGCAGTTACTATTCCAACCCCTCCGGGTACAGGCGTTATATTTTTTGCTTTATTGCTCACAGAATCAAAATTTACGTCACCGGATATTTTATTTCCGGAATAATTTATTCCCACATCTATTACTGTAGATTCAGATGTTACATAACTTTCATCGATATAATCTGGTTTTCCGATTGCAACTACAAGAACGTTGTTTTCCCTTGCTATTCTCTTAATGTCAACTGTTTTGCTATGGCATAACGTTACAGTATAGTCCCTGTTAAGCAACAACATTGCCAGAGGGCGCCCTACTACAGCTGACCTGTTTATAATGCAGGCATTTCCCGGCTGTATCTTATAATATTCCAGTATATCTACAACTGCCCTCGCAGTGGCAGGCGCTATCATCTCATTTTTTGTATACAGGTTTCCCTGGTTAAAGGATGTCATTCCATCCGTATCTTTGTAAAAACTTATATTGTCCACTACTTCCTGAAAATTAAGTGGGGGAGGAAGTGGAGATTCCACCATTATACCATTTATACGTGGATTTGCATTGGCATCTTTTATATAATCAACCAGCTTGTCCATGGTAATATTATCGAATTTTTCCAGGGTAACATTTATTCCAAGCTTTGTACCTCTCTTTATTTTTGAATTTGCATATATGGTGCTTGCAGGGTCATTGCCAACCTGGATTAATTTTAATTCCGGCTCAATTCCATATTTTTCAATTATGCCTTTAATCTCACTCTTCAATCGTTCCATTTTCTCAGATGCAACTACTTTTCCATCAAGTAACATTTTTACCACTTTATTATAGATTTAATTTCTTCAGGCGGCTTTGCCCTGAATATTTCCGTATCTTCCGGTTTATAAATTCCGGTTATAAGTTTATTTATAATCCCACCGCTGGAAGATCTCCACTTTTCCAGATAACCGATAGCATCCATGTAATGTTTTTTGGAGCCATCAACAGACCCGGAAATTGCAATATTATGTTCAATAATATAGTTCAGGTCATTCCCCGTCAATTGTGAATTGGGGGCAGCGCCGTTGGTTCCGAAAAGAATAGCGATACCGTTATAATTTAATTTCTTTACAAATTTCATAACTGCTGCAGGGTCACCACTGGTATCAATAAGAAGGTCTATTTTATCCGGCCCATTTTCCTCAAGATAATTATAAAATAAACCGTGAATTCCTTCAATAATTCCCATTTTCTCTTCTAAAAGCCTGTGTCTGTTTGTCAGATAAACGGTCATGTCATATTCTCTCGCCATAAAGGCATATAGAAAAGCTTCACTTCCAGTTCCAATTATCAGGCAGTTTTTAGATATATAGGTGGAATCTTCAGCTTCGAATATAGACCTTTTTGTTAATTTATCAAATATTTCAAATGCTTTCATAACATTTTTTGCCGGCTCTGTTAGGGTGCTTAACATCGCCATTGAACTATCATTAACTTTTATTAAATTTTCCGGAGAATCGAAAAAATATTCGGAGTTGAAACCATCGGCACCCCGTATGCCTGCCTCTGTTATATCATTATCTGCATCAGAACAATTGTCCTGCCGCCCGATTCTGCAATTTATACATGTTCCCCTGCGCCTCACAATGGGGATAACGTAGTCACCGGGCCTGATTCTGGAATTGTTTTCTCCTATATCTATGACCTGGCAAACTGCCTCATGGCCAATGACCATATAATTTTGCCCTGTGGGATTATATGCAAATGGCAGGTGGCCAGCAATTTCAGCACGGTCTGTCCCACATATCCCGGTGTATACTGGCCTTATCTTTGCTTTCCCATCCTTATAATCTGGCATATTAATTCTGCCATAAGATATGCCACCCCCGGGTGCGGATGTTGTCAGTGTCATAACTCCTTCCATGCTTAGGTTAGGATATGATGATAAATCAACCTGTCGATTATAACTGTTTATAGAATACCGGATAAATATAGATATACTTAATATAATTATATTCAAATATATACTAGTAATGAATATAGGATATCTATGGACACAGAAAAAAAATTAGAGGAAGTAAACAGAATAATGAAAGAAGCCGGTAAAGACAATAGTGCATTCGCAGGTTCTTTTATGAATTTCATGGGAGCCACAATGGGAAAAGGCGCACTTGACACTAAAACGAAGGAATTCCTGGCACTTGCACTTGGCATTGCTGCCAGATGCGAATGGTGCATTTCATACCATGTCAATGAGGCAATAAAAGCCGGAGCAACCAGGAAGGAGCTTATGGAGGTCGGGTATGTAACTGTGCTAATGTATGGTTCACAGGCCCTGATGGAAATGAATAGTCTAGTTGATGCTATAAATAAACTTGAAAAACAATGAGATTATATAATTTCCTGGCAAAATTAGTTAATTCAGAAAGTTACTATAAATTAATTGATAGCGAAATAAATGAGATTGTAAAACTCATCCGTGCTGGCTATCAACCAGAATACATAAAAAAAATTCATAAAAATAACTTCAATTTTTTATTTGAATTTGCTAAATCGAGAATAAAAATTGCAGGCAAATTTTCTCTGCACGATCATTTATTCATGGATTATTATTCATCCATGTATTCCACACCTGAAATAGTGGGGAAATACAGGGCGAAAAAGCTGGCCGGGAATAAAATAGTAGATGCAGGCAGCGGAGCTGGAATGCAGGATATAATGTTTTCTGAGTTCTCAGATGTGACGGGTGTGGAAATTGATTCAAACAGGTATGCAATGGCTAACCTGAATAAAATACCATACAGTTCTAATGTGGATTTTATCAACAGTGACATTTTTTCATTTAATGGCGATTTTTCCGGAAATATTTTATTTTCTGATCCGCTGAGGCCGGTGAATTCCGGTGAGAAGTTATTTTCCCAGCTCGTACCGGACCCTGTAGAAATAATACATAAAAAACCAGAATTATCAGGCTATGCTATTGACCTTCCTCCACATATGGAATGGGATAATATACCACTTAAAGGGGAGAAGGAGTATATATCCATTAAAGGTGCATTGAACAGGCTTACCCTGTATTCGCCTTCAATCTCTGAAAAAATAAGTACAGCAGTAATCCTGCCGGAGAATACAGTTATAACAGGCAAGCCATGCACATTTAAGGCAAACATAGAATATGGCAGGAGTACAGGACAATACCTGTATGTCCCGGACATTTCTATTACCTACGCAAAGCTTCTCAACATGGTTGTAAAGCCGGAGTGGGTGCCGGTATATATTGATGAGAGAAGGCAGATATTTTCAGGCAACTCATACGAATCAGCGTTTCCCGGGAAACAGTATAGTGTGATTTCATATTCTGATAATATGAATATTGTTCCTTTACTGCGCAATGTGGATGCGGGAAAAGTTTTTTTCAGGTTTAAAATGAAACCGGAAGAAACATACCATTATAAGAATTCTATTGAAAAGGAATTAGCCGGGTCGAAAAATGTATATATATTCCGGAATAACGACAGGTATATTATTGCTGAAGAGATAAATTGACATTCTGAAGAAAAATTAACTTTATTTTAAATAATTAAAAATATTTTTAAATATGTTTTTATAGAATTTTGTAATTTCTTTTGATAAAAATGATTGAATTCTATGCGAAAGCAAAATTGCCAACAAGGTTTGGTGTGTTTAATATATACGTATTCAAGAATGAAGATAATAAAGATCATGCAGTACTTGTTCACGGGGACATTGAGGGAGAAGAAAATGTACCGGTACGTATACACTCTGAATGCTTGACAGGTGATGTATTTGGTTCCATGCGATGCGACTGCAGGGACCAGCTCATAACATCCTTAAAGTATATCGGCAGCCGGGAACGTGGGATGTTAATATACCTAAGGCAGGAAGGTCGGGGAATTGGCCTTTTAAATAAAATACGGGCATATAACCTTGAGGATAACGGGAAAGACACTGTGGAAGCAAATATTGAACAGGGATTGCCAGCAGATAACAGACATTATAATTTTGCTGTAGATGTTATAAAATACTTAAATATAAAATCTATAGAGTTAATGACAAATAACCCGGAGAAAATTAAAAACCTTGAAGAAAATGGCATAAAAATAAGTAAGAGGATACCGGTAATAATAGAGCCGAATTCCTTTGATAAATTCTATCTGGAAACAAAAAAAGACAAAATGGGACATATGCTTTAACCATATCTCTAATTGGCACCAGGCGGATGGCTTTGTTTGCCATTTAATCTTATATTGATAGACTGAGGACGAGAGATTAATAATAGTTAGGTATAGGAAAGTGCAAGGAAGTTAAAAATCAAGGAAATATACAAAGTATTGTATAATCGCATAAGGTGTACTGGAATCCAGTAGGAAGGAAAACTCAAATCTATATTAAACCGGAGGTAATTCAAACCACTGAACTCTTATAAATATTGAAAAACATAATATATGCCTAATAATTATAGGTGTATGGGAGAAAGTCTGGCTGACATTGAAATATCTAAGGATGGCGAAATATACTATGTCCGTATGACTTTGCCAAGTGGCGAAGTTGTAAGCATGGAGAATGAAAACTTTGAAGAGATACTGGAAGAAATAGCAAATGACCTCCAGGATAGGTATCCAGCATAAATGCGGGGATGGCCCAGTGGTACGGCGGCAGCCTGCTAAGCTGTTTCTCGAAATGAGAGCATGGGTTCAAATCCCATTCCCCGCGTTCTAATTATATTATTTTAAATTAATTAATTGAAGTAGTTTTTATTGATTATACCTGGAAATTATTTGAGCCAACAGGTACTAAATTATAATTCATAACATCCCATATAGTCAACTCATATATTTCCACATCACTTGAATATCTCAAGAGATTTCATCAATGATATGCGGTATTGAGATATTAGCAAAATTATAACCCTCTACCGGAATCTAATGTTTTATATTCCACCTATTAGAAAACACACCATTCCATAGATCATAGCTACCTTCGAAACTTTTTCACCGCGGGATATATTAGCTTTCAGGTACCATATGGTAATGGCAAACAGGAGATCGTCTAATACCACTGCATAAAGATAGTAAATTGATAGCACATGGAAATAATATGGCAGGACAGATACTGAAATTGTTATGACTACAAAAATAGCGGATACAATTTTTGCCATGCCAATTCCATATTTTTTTGGGAACGTAACCCTATCAACATCCCCATTTATATCTTCTATATCTTTCATTATTTCTCTGGACATATTGGAGAAAAAGGCAAGTAGAAAGAGAAGGAGCATTTTTGATATGGTGCCGGTGATAAAACCTCCATAGAGAAAAATCATGCCTATAAGCAGGCTTACCGTAAGATTTCCTGGTAACCCAATTTTTTTAGTTTTAAATTCATAGCTGACAAGCAACAATTCAGCTATTACAACCACCACACTTATAAAAATAGATATAAAAGTAGATACTATGAATGCAATAATAAAAAATGAGATAGCTAAATATGATGCTGCTTTTTTTGTTATGGTTCCTGAAGGCAACGGCCTGTCCGGATGGTTATATTTGTCTGTTTCCACATCACTGATATCATTTATTATATTTCCCCCTGCTGTTACGAGGAATACACTTATTGCACCCAATGTCAGTGGTATGATGAATTCAGCAATATGCAGGTTTACGGCAATAAATCCTACTATGTATATGGAGAAGAATCCCATGAGCCCGTTTACCGGACGTGTAATTTTAATCCACTTATTCATTTAGAGACTGATATTTACATAGATATTATATTTTTGTCCTTTTTGAAAGTTGTAAATATTATTTTTCTCGATCAATTTGCATATATTTATATATTCTGATTCGCATAATCATTTATGGATGTTTCGGGATATATAATATTAGCTATTGCTTTAATCGATGGATTACTATTCGGGCTTGCCATTAAAAAGGGAATTGTTTCGGCTATCTTGCTCATAATAGCATTTGTGCTGGCTAGTTATGCCGGGCTTTCATTCGTACCCAACGTTTCATTCAGCAAGGTATACACATATGCAAAGACATTTTTCATTGACAATATAAGCAAAGCGCCAGGGTTAGTAAGCCTTGGACATGTTGGATCAGTTACGCTTGTGCTTGTATTATTCCTCATAGGCCTCGGTGTTGGAATCTGGAAAGGATAAAAATACCGGAAAATAATTAAATTAATAATTTATTTATAACTTTTTAAAATTTCTGGAAATGAATCCAGATAGAAATAATTGGTATTAAAATGCCCATTCGGGTATTCCTTATAATAATGGTCAATTTGATTTCTTTTCAATATTTCATGTATCATATTCATTCCGATGTTTATTTTGTACTCGTCCCTGTTGCCAGTCTGCAATATTATTTTCTTGCCTTTTAGCTTTTCCACTTCACCGGAAAGCCGGTTAACAGGGTCAAATTCCAGCCATTTATTCCATACATCTGGAAGTATTTCACCTGTGTCTATTGAAAATGGGAGCTGTATATTTTTCCCGTCTGGAGAATAGGAAGCGGCCATTGCCACAACGTTGTATGTCTCCAGTTCATCCTGGCTGTGTACCATTTGCTGGCGATACGATTCAATAAAGCCCTCCAGCGTTTTTCCTTTCATTGTGAGGTATGCAGTTGAAAAATCCGGTAGATAACAGTATGGAAAATATGAATCGCCCGATATGTCTATAAATCCTTTGAAGATCTCCGGGTAATCCAGGGTGATAGAAATTGAGCCGAATCCCCCTGATGACTTCCCGAATAGATAAATGTCACGATTTCCATACAAACTATGTATATAATCTACCAGATCACGGGCAATAAAACTTTTATAGTTTCCAATTGCAGTTGAATCTACAAACTGGTTCCCTCCAAATTTTGTCATAGTATCTGGAAGAATCATAATGTAACCATATTCGGTGTCAAGCTTTTCAAGCAGATCTTTAAAATCGAAAGATGTATAACTTTTATTGAGGAAACTGTTTCCGGACCCAAAAAATCCTGGAAGTCCTATAAATACAGGTGTACTGGATTTTACATTGTTCTCTATCTTTATTATTTCCCTGTTATATTCATCCCTGAGAGGATTGCCTTTCAGAGATTCTGCCACCAATTTGTCTACAATAATTTCATGCATACTGGTCAATGTTTCAGACGTATAAAGATTTGAGCTTGAATTTTTAATTAATAGCAGAGTGAACAATTATACCAAAAGTTTATTTACCATTATATTTATCTATACAGTGGAGGTGCTTCAATGGTCAGTTTCATGACACGTTATGACGATGACGACGATGATGATGGGGACGAGGATGAAGATGACGAGTAATATTGCTGTCTAGAATTGTTTCCTGTAAATGCTTTTTATCTGTTTTTGATTTTTTATTTAATGCTGTAGATTAAGATTATATAGCCAGTACATATAATTATTCATGAATATAGTGGTTATTGGCGGAGGTGCAGCAGGAATGTCCGCAGCATCCAAAGCAAGGAGGATGGACAAAACTGCCCGCATAACTGTAATTGAACAGACAGGATATGTGTCCTATGCTGAATGTGGAATGCCATATTATCTTTCAGGGTATTTTGAGGATTCTGGTGAACTTCTTCATTACCCCCTAAGTGAATTTACGGAACATAGAAACCTGGAAGTAATTACAGGCACGAAAGTTGAATATATAAATCCGGGTGAAAAATATGTATTCGCAGGGAACAAGAAGTTTCCTTATGACAAACTCGTTATAGCCACCGGGGCGGAACCACGGATACCTGATGAATTTAAAGGGTATGCATATGCCCTGAGAAATATGGATGACGCAATAGGCATAAAGGAAAAGATAAAAGGGCTGAACAATGTAACTATAATAGGTGCAGGTGTCCTGGGCACTGAACTTTTTTCACTGCTTTCACATAAATTTAAAGTAAAGTTAATTTCCAAACATGAATACGTACTCCCGCATATGGATAGTGATATGGGGAATATACTCACTTCCATAGTGAATGAAAGCGGAAATGAGATTGAATATAACTCTATCCCATCAGCAATATCAGGAACACCGGGCAATTATCAGGTAACTACCGGTAATGGGCCATTCAATACACAGATTGTAATTTTTGCTACTGGAATTAAACCATCAACAGAACTTGCAGAGAAAGCCGGATTGGAGCTTACTGCAGATGGGCTCATCAAGGTAAATGACTTTTTGCAAACATCGAATTCAGATATTTACGCCGCCGGCGATAATGTAGCAACAAAAAATATTGTTACCGGGTCATATGGATACTACCCCCTGGCACAGATTGCAAATAAAATGGGAAGGACTATTGGAATTAACATGTTCGGAAATAGCAGGGTGTTTCCTGGAGCGCTGGGGACCACAATAATAAATGTCTTTGGTTACCAGGTCGGGTATACCGGAATAAATGAAGCCACTGCAAAGAAAACCGGGATTGATTATGGAAGCGTTTACATAAAAGCAAAGAGCAAATCAAATTATCTGCACGGCTCCAATATATTCTTGAAAATTATTTATAATAAAAAAACAGAAGAAATTATGGGTGGGCAGATTATTGGCAAAGACAATGCAGCTTGGAGGCTAAATGTAATAGCCACAGCCATATCCGGCCATATGAATCTATATGACCTGTTATACAATGACCTTGGCTACGAGCCGGAGTACGGCCCTGTATGGGACCCGATAATAATTTCAGCAAGCCTTGCATTAGATAAAGAGAATAAAAAGGTATGAAAAAACTATCATCAGTATAACGAGCGCAGCCATTCCAAGAATCGCGCGGAATATCTTTTTGTTATATATTACAAAAAGAAAAAAATTTACAATTTCACGCATTTTTAACTTTGATTTTCCCTGTGTCCTCTTGACAAATACAACAGGATATTCAGTAATTTTAAATCCATTGTGTGCCAGCCTGCTTACTATATCAACCTGGCCAACGTAACCATTTTCTATATCTACCTGCTTCCCAAGGTAATCACATGCCTTTCTGCTGTATACCCTGAATCCGGATGTACAGTCATTCAGATTTATATCAAATGATATCCGGAATAGCATATTGGCGATCCTGCTTATGATTTTACGGATAAATTCATCATTTGTTATACCCTTATCTGTGTATCTAGACCCTATAACCAGATCTGAAGAAGTTCTTATAGCCTGATCTATCAGCCCGGGTACATCTTCAGGCCGATGGGAAAGGTCAGCGTCCATTACCACAACATACTCGGTGCCACTTAACCGCATTCCGTCTATTTCTGCGCTTATAAGCCCCAGCCTGCCACCCCTGAAAAGGAAATGCACATCAGGATATTTTTTAACCAGGTCTGCTGTGCCATCTGTTGATTGGTCATCTATGATATATATTGATGAAATGTTGTCATCTGCAAGAGCAGGTATTAGCCTGTTTAAATTTTCTTTTTCATTCAGGGCAGGAATTACAACAGAGGCATTATATTGCATATATAAACGGAATAGTATTTTTCCTATTAAAATATTGCAGTGTATGTGTAACCATGATAAAAAGGTGGATATCAGGAAGCTACTCGACCTTAAATGTTGAAAGGAGAGATATTTTATGCACTCCTCGGCGCAGGGAACTGGATACGGCCGAAAATTCTATTGTGGCACTATCCAGGACGGACCTATATACTTTATAATCAGGCAAGTTAACAGAGGTTAGTTGCCCTATAACACATGCTGGTATGCGATTATAAATGGTATTTATCCGGATAAAACAACCCGGGCAGAATTATTTAGTATTATTTTTTTCTGCGGTTAACTGGAATTTTTCGAGCCTTATATCTTCTATCCTTGTTAACCTTCCTCCAACTGTAAATACCCTTTCATCGGTTTCTATAAGGAAAGAATTTTTGTATCCAGGTATTACATCTGTTCCCTTTACGTTACCGCTAATATCAATTTCACCGTTCTGGGTTTCTCCTATTACCCTCCCGGTTAATTTATATCCATTGTTCATGAATACATTTATTGCCTCACATGATATCCATGAAGTCTTAAATTCCCATTTTTGTCTAATCTGGAACTTTGATATGTAAATTGACGGTTTCCATACAATATTGTAGTAATAATAATTAATGATGTGTATCATTTCCTGTTCCTGGAAATCAAGTGCGTATTTTGCCCGAGCACTTACATTGTCCACATAAACTATTGCCTCATCTCTATCCTTTATCATGATTTCCGGTGAAATTCCTGGCCTCCTTTTTATAACAACCCTGTTAACAAGTTCACTTATATCATAACGGTCAGAATCAGGGAATATTGTAAGTATTACAGAAATGCCTCTATCGGCTGCATCCAGTATATACCTATCAAGGTATTTTAAAAGCGGGAGCCGTAAAGAAAGTATTATTTCTGTTTCTGCATTAATTACCATATTTTTCATCTGTTCCCGGATTAAATTTGTATTGTCTAAATACCATAAATATGGATTATATTTGGTCATTTCCGGTTCTGAAACTTTTACATATTCTGTCAATTCGTCCTTGTATGCTGTCATATCCTCTATTATTTTATTAAGTGCGATATCAACTGGAACTGCCCTGTATATTTTTTTCTTTCCAGGGCTTATTTCAATTAATCCTTTATTTAAAAGATTGTTAAAAAGATCATAAACTCTCGGTTGTGGAACGCCAGCGGTCGATACTATAGATGTGGATGTCTGAGGCCCATTCAACAACAGTGTCTTATAAACCTTTATCTCATATGGCGATAGGCCAAATTTCGATAATTTGCTAAATAATTCATCACCGGTCATATACGTTTATTGTAATTATCTAAATAAATATTTATATTGAAAAATAAAAAATTATAATTTTCCTATATCTCTTACTACATTTATATCCAGCGGAGATTCTCCTGGAGTCCAGTCTGCTGGTATTGCACACATATGGCCTTCCCCTTCCGGTGTGTCGTGAAGTACTTTCAAGCCCATAAATGCACCATATATATGCCTGACATCCTTTCCAAGGCCATCATTGAACATGGCTTCATACTGGATTTTCCCTTCAGGGTCAACAATGACAAGCCCCCTCTGTGCCTGGTATCCCTTTGCATCAAGGAATCCATAGTTTTTCGCAATCTCCTTTGTATAGTCGTCAATCAGAGGTATCTTGCTCTTGCTTACCCTGGGAGATGTATCGCACCATGCCTTGTGGGAAAACACTGAATCCTCGCTAATTCCAAATACCTGGGCCCCTTCCTTAAGGAATTTATCATATGATCCCATAAGAGCCTCAATATCTGTTGCACAGACAAATGTGAAATCTCCTGGATAAAAGGTCAGTATAACCCACTTGCCTCTATAATCTGACAATTTAATCTTCTTTATCTCTTTCTTTTCCGGAAAATAAGTTTCCGTTTCAAATTCAGGTGCTGATTCTCCTATCTGTAACATTTTTATCGATATTGGATAATTATATCTTATATTAATTTAATCCTTATAAATAAAATATAAATAAAAGGTAGGCAAATCAATTTTACTGTATAGTAAAGGCTAATGTAGGGGTCATTCTGACTATACAGGTTAATGTAAGCATTAATGCGGTAAAAGTAAAGTTAATTGCCCGGTGACCCCGAAAATATAATATGCTTTATAAGTGGAATTTCCAGGCAGAATATAAATTTAAATGCAATTCCCCTGGCTTTGTGGAAAATAGTGAGATCAAACAGCTTATCCCGGAACCATTCAGGTGGTTGCTGGTTCCTTTACATTAAGCATGGATTGATTAGTTCCGGAAATATTTCCAGCCATTCAAAATTACTCAGTTCAATTAATTTAAATTCATGCATATAATTAGATATAACATGTATTAGGATAAAAAAACTTAATTAGATATACATAATTCCTATTTATGAACTTCAAGAATAACGAGGAAGATTACATTAAAACAATTTTTTCATTATGCGAAGCATTCGGCAGTGCCAATGAAAATATGGTAAGCAAGGATCTTGGAGTATCTATGGCTACTGTGTCTGAATATCTTTCAAAACTTGAAGGGAAAGAACTTATAACCAGGAAAAATAGAGATATATACCTGACAAAGCAGGGTTACTCAATGGCTATACCTGTAATCAGAAAACACCGGGTCTCAGAGGTGTTCGCAGTAAAAATGCTTGAGGTTCCATGGGAATATTCACATTCTGCAGTTATGGATATAGAACATACAATAGAAGACAAATATTTTGATACATTCTCCAAAAACCTTGGAAATCCGCTTACCTGCCCACACGGTAATATGATATATTTTAACCATGAAATAAAAGATATTAATGCTTTAACAGCTAATTCAGGTAAATATAAATTAAATAGAATTGTTTATGAAAATACAGATATATTGAAAAAATTAGCTGATTTCGGTATGTACCCGGGAACGCCTATAGAAATTTTTACGGACAATAACACAGTAATATCAAATGAAAATGGTGAATTAAAGTTGCCTATTTTATGGGGTAAAACTATCAGGCTTATTAAATAGTTATAGGATTATAATGCATATAAGATAATAAATAGTATTTATTTATTTTGCAGCTAAATTTTACGGAGAAGTTTTTTTGGGCTTTACCGGTTTTTTAGTAGACATAGAACGTTTTTTTACTGTTATATTGTTTTCCAGAAGAAAACGGTATTTTTCCAGCAATCCCTTAAAATTATCATTTGCAGCATTCAATAGTTCCATAGTTTCTCTCAGGCTTTTTTCTTTGATCTCGGATGTTTTTAAATCATGGTTTAACTCGTAATTATGAAGATCCAGTTCTTCTATGAGTGAGTTTTTATCCTTAATTTCTTTCTGAAGTGACTTAATTTGTGCGGACTGTTCCCTGCCAGTAGACGATAGTTCATTAATAGCTTTCTGGCTCTGTGAATCTTTAGATTCAAGCTCGGAAATATACTTTTGCAGCCGGTCAATTTTCTCCTTTAACTCTGATGAAATTTTCTGGCTGGAAGCAGTAGTATTTTCCATATCTTCCTGGATCTTGCTATTTTCAATTTTCAGGTTTTCTATTTCTTCTTCCATAGTTTGTGTTTTTTCTGCAGTGCTTTCCAGCATGGTGTTTTTATCTGCAAGTTCGTGTTGTATATCCTCATTTTGCTTCTTAAAAGATTCAAGTGCCTCATTAGTGTCAAGAAGAGAACTTTTAAGGGATTCATTCTGGTTTTTTAGGTCCTCTTCCCTTTTCAGGCCTGCTGCTATTTTATTATTAAGTTCATTTATCCGGGATGTTAATTCCTGATTTTCAGCCTGGACAGCTTCAAGATTTGCATGCATTGTCTGTAGTTGCTCCTGAAAATCTTCCAGTTGTTTTTTTGCACTAACCATGTAGCATTATGCGATATTCAATATATAATTATTTGTATTAAATTTGTATAGATTAGTTCACCATTAATGCTTGATACATACTAAAAATAGCAGCGTGTTGAATATGCATTATACAGTTAGACTGTGTTTTCTTGCTATAATTATGGTAAGGATATAACCATAGAATTATATTCAGAAGATTTAAGTACCAGAGATATAATAACTTTTAAAGTTTCGTATGCAAATAATTTCGGGCAATGTGCGATCTAATATTAAGTTTACAAGCTTTGACTGTACAGGAATTAATAATTACCGGTGAGGGATTTTAGTATGGATAACAAAAATTATGACAGGATAAAAATAGCAGGTCTGGGAATATCAGGAATATATCTTTACAGGAGATTAAAGAATGCAGGATTTGATGTACGCGCCTTTGACCCCAAAAAAAGAGGCTATTACATCCCATGTGGCTACGCTACAAATGAATTTAACATATCCAGATATATGTCAAATATTAATATAGATTTTTCAGACTACGTGTTGAGCCGGGCAGATGATATTACATTTTCTGGAAACAAATTTGATGGTAGAACCCTGAAATCCAGTGGTTTGTGCACATTCGATAAAAACAGGCTTGAGGAAAACGCTGCTGCCGGTATTCCAATGTCACCTATACGGCAGGAAGAGGGTGATTTAATAATTGATGCCACAGGGATTTCAAGGGCTTATATAGGGCCATCAGCCGGTGATTTGCAGTACAGAACGCTCGAATATCTTACTACATATTCTGACTATAAAGATTTTTATTTTTATTTCCTTCCAGGAGGAAGGGGGTATTTCTGGAGTTTTCCACTGGGCAGAGAGTTCCATATAGGTGTCGGGTCACTTTCCAGTGAAGATTTCTCACTGGTGAGAAAATACAGAAAAATAAAGATCGCTACAAGGAATATCAGGATGTCTCCACTGTTTAAGAATATGGGAAAGGAAAATATAATAGGCATAGGGGAAGCTATTGGAACTGTATCGCCTATTACCGGAGAGGGAATAGTGCCTTCACTTGAAAGCGCCGAGATACTATTTAATTGCCTGAAGACCGGAGACGTTACCGGCACACTGGAAGAATACCGGAAGCTGATTAATCAGAGATTTGGATATTACAACAAACTTGCATCGGTGGTTATGAATATACAGAGGGGAAATATAATGAGACTACGGAATTTGGTTGCTGTAAAAGATATTAAGAAAACAATAAATGAATTTGGAATTAAACTGGAAATAATGCCATTTCTAAAACATTTCCTCAGCTAAAAATGGATGTTTAGCGGTTAAAAATATTATTTTAATTTATGGAGGAACTCAACTATACGGTCATTGAATCCCTTGCTATCATCGAGATAGCAGGCATGTTGCCTGCCTATATTAGAAAATTCAGCTGATGGATTATAGCGCATAAGCATCTCATAGTTTCCCGGCACTGATATTGCGTCATTCTTGCCCCAGATTAAAAGCATAGGCTTCCCTTCAAGTTTGCTCAAATCAGGTTCAAAATCAGATATCCCTACAGCACCTACGAGAATCAATGCCTTAACCTTTTCTGGATGCTTTGTTGCGAATCCAGTTACAGCCTCTCCGCCCATTGAAGCACCCAGTATAACAACGGGTTCAAGCTTGAGGGTATCTATGAAAGTGGAAATGAAAGTATACATATCTATAGAAAGGTTTTCGGACTTTCCATATCCAGGAAAATCAAGAGAAATCGCGTGGAAACCTGAATCTACAACTGCCTGTATAGTTTCAGTTTCTTCGTATGTCCTTGCATTAAACCTGGCTCCATGGCAGAAAATAAATGGCAAACCTTTTCCATCTTCTATATAGTGTATTTTGGCATCATTGATATTAACAAATTTATCTTCTAACATAATTGAACATGCTTTCGTATTAGTTAAAATTTTGGATTTTCCATATTTAAAGGGCTTGTCAAAGCGCAATTTCATATAAGTATCGATAAACTAATATAATACAATTATAGTATTTAAATATTTTGTATTATTGTATTTAATATAAAATTCATATCAATTTAGTTACAAACAATTCAAAATGTGTAATTTTAACTCATAATATTTGCATAATATTACAATACAACTTTCATTTTTGAAACTTTTACTATACTTAATCAACGTTGATTGACGAAAAACTGCTATTATTATAGGTAGTAGTTAAATATCAGGAAAAAATATTTAGCCAATGACAGATAGAACTAGTGCTAGAATTCTGTGGTTTAGTGAGATATCAAAGGAAGATTTGCCTCTTGTTGGCGGAAAGTCTGCTAATCTAGGCGAAATGGTTAGAATGAAAACGGTGCCTGTACCAAACGGATTTTCCACCACCAGTTATGCTTATAAAGAATTTATTACAGAAAATGACCTGGACGATAAAATTATTAACATAATAAAACACACCGATATAGAAAATTCCACGAAACTAAAAGAAGCAAGTGAGGAAATAAGGCAGCTATTCCTCAATGCCCATTTCAACGCTAGCCTCGGGAAAGAAATCAGGGAATATTACCGCAAACTTATTGAAAAAGAAAAAAACGTATACGTTGCCGTGAGGTCATCTGCTACGTCTGAAGACCTGCCGGATGCAAGCTTTGCAGGGGAACAGGATACCTATCTGAATATACATGGTGAAGATGATGTGGTACAGAATATAAAGGCATGTTATGCAAGTCTTTTCAGCCCGCGGGCTATATATTACAGAGAAAAGAAAAATTTCGGGCATTTCAATATATACCTGGCTGTAGCAGTACAGAAGCAATTATTTTCTGAGGTATCCGGGGTTATGTTTACAGTTGATGTGTCCACAGGGGATAATTCCAAAATAATTATTGAATCCAGCTATGGCCTGGGTGAATATATAGTGGGCGGTGTTGTTACGCCCGATACATATTATGTTGACAAGTCAACAATGAAAATTACAAACAAGATAATAACAAACAAAAATAAAATGTTAAAATGCCTGGAGACGGGCGGCACCGAGGAACTGGTGGTTGAGAAAGAAATGGCGAATAAACAATCGCTTTCAGATGAAGAAGTCATACACCTGGCAAATTATGGGCTCCAGCTGGAGAAGCATTATGGAAACAGCATGGATGTCGAATGGGCGAAGGATTCTTTTGATCATAAAATATATATTTTACAGGCTAGATTTGAAACTGTATGGAATGGAAACAGAGTTGGTGAAGATAAAATGCAACAGGAAAAAGAAGCAAATGAGAATGAGGTTATTTTAAAAGGTTTGCCTGCATCGCCGGGAAAGGTGGCTGGAGTGGCCAAAGTTTTGCTCTCAGTTGATGAAATGGATAAATTTAAGGAAGGAGACATACTGGTAACAAAAATGACTGCCCCTGACTGGGTTCCTATAATGGGCAAAGCAAAAGCTATAGTAACCGATGAGGGGGGACTCACATGCCATGCGGCAATAATTTCCAGGGAACTTGGAGTGCCATGCATTGTCGGTACATCATCATATGGAAAAAAGGCAACAGAAGTACTGAAAGATGGGGAAACCATTACAATTGATGCTAAAAACGGCCTGATATACCTTGGTGGCATCACCACAGGAACAGAAGAAAAAACTCCGGAACAGAATGTTTCCTATGAAAGTGACATAATAACAGGGACTAAAGTTCTTGTTAATATGGGTGAACCACAACTTTCGGAAAAGGTTTCAAAACTTCCATCAGATGGAATAGGTCTTATGAGGGAAGAATTCATATGGGCAGAAATAGGCGAGCATCCGCTCTCATTGATAAAAAATGGCAGGGGCGAATACTTTGTAGACAGATTATCATCAGAACTGGCAAAGGTTTGCAGGGATTTTGCACCAAGGCCTGTGGTATTGAGATTTTCGGACTTTAAATCGGATGAATACAAAAGCCTGAAGGGTGGAAAAGAATTTGAGCCGGAGGAGGACAATCCACTCCTGGGATGGAGGGGGGCCTCAAGGTATTATGACGATCGCTACAAGGAGGCTTTCAAGCTTGAACTGCAGGGCATAAAGAAAGCACGGGACGAATACCTTCTGAAAAATCTATGGGTTATGATACCTTTCACCAGAACAGTTGAGGAGTTAAAAAGGGTAGTCAAGATAATGGAAGACAATGGACTTGAAAGGACAAAGGATTTCAAACTGTTCCTTATGGCAGAAATACCGAGCAATATTTTATTAGCAGACAAATTCAACCAGTATGTTGATGGATATTCAATCGGTTCCAATGACCTTACCATGCTTCTCCTCGGTTCTGACAGAAATAACGGAAAAATGAGCTCTATGTTCGATGAACGTGACCTTGCCATTAAAAGGGCAATAAGGTATCTGATAAAAATAGCCCACAGGGACGGCAAAATAGTCTCAATATGTGGCCAGGCACCATCACAGTATGATGAAATTGTGGACTTTCTTGTCAGGTCCGGAATAGATGATATATCAGTTAATCCTGATGCTGTTACACATGTCAGGAAGATGGTTGCATCTGTAGAAAAGAGGATTCAACTGGAAGCAGCCCTGGGGAAAGTTTACTCAGACCCTGATTGGGATCTTCCATAATCAGCTGAATACATTTTTCTCTTTCAATTTATAATTTTTTGAAAAAATATACGCATTGTTAACTTTGTCAAAATTAATCAAAACATAGCCTGCGGAAAAAACATCATGAAATTTAGACCTTAACATTAATTTAGTCTGAACTGCTTTATTAAGGTCATTCTTTTTAAATTCATAAAAATCCCTGATTATTTTTATCCCGATAACATCGCCTGCAGGTTTTTCTGTAAACTCCATATTGTACCCATCAACCTGATTAATAAATTGAGGATTATTGAACTGAACATTATAGTTTTCCTTTATATGCCATTCGGCAACAAGCCTGTCGGTTGGAAGGCCTTTATTAATCCCATCGTTCATCACACCGTAAAAATTGTCCAGATAATTGCGTGACACTGCACCGAGTTTGCCTATATTGAAATAGCCGTTCAGGCTCATAACCGGATCAAAGGTCCATGCTATCATTCTGTACCCGTAATCCAGCGCCAGCTCTTTCTGTTTCATCTTCATCATGTACCCGACACCGGAGTATTTCTTCTGGTCAATTACACCGGTCATGTGTGAATACAGGTATGTGTAATTATTTTTATATCCTGGATATGAAAAACTCATGCCAATTAATTTCTCCTCATCCCACGCGCCCAGAACAAAACCACCATGGTATGCCATTGAGTGTATTGTATCCTTAAAACCGGATAATGCAGAATCACTATGCCAGGCAGATTTTATAATTTCCATAAAATTTTCTATTTCTGACGAATTTTCAACACGCCTGACTTCCATGCAACCTTATTGCGAACTAAATTTAAATTTAACTGGCCCATTTACCGTCAAGTTGTGGCAATATATATCTTCTAAGCCAGATAACACGGGTTTTAAAATAGTAATCAGATATTTTTCATGCATAAGTTCAGGTTGGAATCAACGTTAAATTCATTAATACAGTATACACTGCTTCATGCTGAAAATTATCCACATACGCCAGATACTGAATAAGTCTCATAGAAACCCTGTAATTTCAGGAAAATAATGTCGATTTAACATCAGAAAAATAAATAAAAAACTTATTTATATACATGTGCAATTACAGGTCATGTCAATAAAGAACAAAGAAATTTTAGTTACCGGGGGAGCTGGATTTATAGGATCAAACCTGGTAAATACATTATCAAAGGACAACCATGTATATGCACTGGATGATCTTCAAACAGGGTCAATGCATAATCTTAAAGATTCTATGGACAGAATAGAATTTATTAAAGACCGGGTAAAGAATATAAATGATTATGAGATAAATCCTGATTATATTTTCCATATAGGCATATACTCCTCTTCCCCAATGTATAAAAATAATCCACACCTAATGGCAAACGCCATAGATGATCTTATTACGGTACTTGAATATGCAAAAAAGAATAAATCTAAAATAGTTTATGCTTCAACTTCTTCCATATATAATGGAATAGAGGAACAGAAAGAAGATGTAATACCGAAGGTATCAGATTATTATACAGAAGCCAGAATAGCTATGGAAAGAATAGCCAACCTTTACTGCAATCTATATGGCATGGATGTCTCAGGGATGAGATTTTTCTCGGTGTATGGGTATAATGAAAGATCCAAAAAAATCTATGCGAACCTGGTTTCCCAGTTCCTATGGGCAATGCATGACAACATTGCACCTGTATTATACGGTGATGGGGAACAGAAAAGGGATTTTGTCTTTGTTGAAGACCTTGTCAAAGCACTCATGCTTGCTGCCGAAAATAATAAAAAATTCAATGTGTACAATGTGGGAACGGGTAAAAATTATACACTTAATGAACTGGTAAAAATACTTAACAAACATCTGGGAAAAGACATAAAGCCCGAATATATCGAAAATCCCATGAAAGACACATATGTTTACTATACCCTTGCTGATATTAAAAAAACAGAGCAGAAAATAGGCTTCAAAGCCAGCATTTCCCTCGATGAGGGAATAGATAAACTCATAAAATATTATAATTATTGATTTTAAAAATATTCTGGTTTAGCAGAAAAGCAGGGATACTTTTTAATAATATTTTTTCATTAATAATATGATGTCAGTATCTCCAAGAAAAGGCATGTTTATTCCAAAAAGAGCAACATTTGTTCGCAAAAGAAAACATTCATCTAGAGAAAGGTTTGAACCGGGATACTTAACCAAAGAAAAACAGAAAATGAAGGCGGAAAAGGACAATATTACGAACCTCAGGAAGGCCCTGAATAAATGTGGGGCGAGGATGGATTGTGCCAGAAAAGCCATAAAAAGAAGCAGGATATGCAGGCATAACTTCGAAGAAATAGAATCAGGATATCATAAAGTAATAAGGGTATACCTTAGAAATGGCGGATATATACATCTGGAAAATGACCGGTGGATCTACCATAAAAAGGAATAATTAACCGACAAAATTCCTTATTTTCTTTAACAAGGATATAAATTCCTCCTTCCTGAGCAGCCCGGTATTTACATTCCTGGGACTGGGATGGTAGGAACAGTACAGGCGCACACCCCCAATATTGTAGTATTTTCCATGAATAAATTTAATGCCACGAGTATTAATTTGATGGGCTCTAAAGAATTTTAATGTGGAATCAAAGGCGATCTTTCCCAGGCACAGTATGGCTTTAAGATTTTCCATCTGTTCAATTTCTTTTTCAAAAAATCCACTGCAATTGTTAAGTTCTTCTTTTTCGGGCTTATTGTCCGGTGGTGCGCATTTCAATGCCAGGGTAATGTAAGTATCTATATACTTCAGCCCATCGTCCTTCCGCTCTGATGTTGGCATATTGGCAAGCCCGGCAGCATATAGGGAAGAAATGAGGAAATCTGAACTTTTGTCCCCTGTGAAAATCCTTCCCGTCCTGTTTCCTCCATCAAACGCAGGTGCAAGCCCGACAATAAGAATCCTGCTTCCTATACTGCCATAACCTGTTATTGGCTTATTCCAGTATGTTTCCCCTGCAAATCCTGCCCGGGGGCTTCTGCTACTCCGGTATTCAACTAGCCGCGTGCATTTCCTGCATGAAATAATTTCACGGTTTAATTTTTCTATATTCATTTCAGGCTGTGCCCTCCGTCTACTGGTATTATTGCGCCATTAATCCATGATGATTTTCCCTCTACAAGGAAATCTATAAGATCGGATATATCCTCAGGTGGTGTTTCCAGATCTCCGTATTTTCTCATTTTTGAATAATTTCTTCCAATTTCAAAGTTTTGCTTTATGTATTCCGGGGCGACAACGTTTACCCTTATGCCTTTTTCAAGAAGCTCGGCCGCCATTATCTTTGCTGACTTCTCCAGTGCATATTTTGATATTGAATATGACAGGAGATTGGTCTTATTTTTTATGGAGATTGAAGAATTGCTAACAAAAATTATTGAAGAGCCGTATACCATATGTTCCAGAGCGTATTTAGACAGATATAGTGGAATTTTCAGATGGTTTGTGATCATACTTTCAAGCCCATCCAGGTTTTCAATGCTATCTTCTATAAAGCCACCCACCATTACAATCAACGAATCAATATGTTTTATTGATTCTGCAGCTTTCACTACCAGATTTTTGCAACTTCCTTCATCCTTCAATTCCATGGCTATATAATCAATTTTTCCGTAAATTGAAAATTCAGAAACGATTTCTTTTAGCTTGCCGGCATCCCGGGAATTAATTATCACGCGGTTATTTTGAAGAAGTAGATCGTAACTCAATGATTTCCCTAATTCTCCGGTTCCTGCAATAAGTATATTTTTTCCAGACATGTGGATACCATTAGCTACCATCTAAAATATATTGCGGTATAGAAATTTCCTCCGGTTATCATAGTACATTATGTATTGGCCGAAAATAATACCGGAATCTTAAGATTAATATATTATAATTATATTGATTTTTGCATGGGGCAGATAATAATAATTGGATACATTTTAGATACAATTGTAGCTTTTTTCATCGGAGCATGGTTTTCCCGATTCTGGTTAAGGCATCCATTCCGGAGAAAACCGGCCACAGGGAAAGATTCCCTTGTTGGAAAAACAGGAGAAATTAAGTTAACACTTAAAAATAATTTCTATGAAATTGCAGTAGACTCCCAGCTCTGGAGGGCTGTTCCGGATGATCCAGGTGAAACTTTTGAAAAGGGAGAAATTGCATATGTAAAGTCTGTGAGGGACCTTACACTGTACATTTCCAAAATTAAATAATTATATACCTTTTAACACTTTGTTTATTATGTATAAATATAATATTGGCGTAATTGGCGGTAGTTTTGCCGATAAAAAATATTGCAACATAGCATATGAAGTTGGAAAAAAACTTGCAGAAAATAATTGTGCCGTTTTCTGTGGTGGAAAAGAAGGCATAATGGAATGCGTATCCCATGGAGTGCATGACAGTAATGGGATGGTGGTAGGAATTCTTCCCGGGGAAAACAGGATGGAGGGCAATAGGTATCTTTCACTGGCTATCCCTACCGGAATAGGTTACATGAGAAATTTTTTAATTATAAGGGCATCGGATGCAATAATAGCCATAGAAGGTTATTCCGGGACTACTTCTGAAGCCGCATTTGCAATAACAGAAGGGAAAACGGTGGTATCCATAGGAGACCTGCAAATAAAAACAAAGAATACCGATGGAAAATTAGTTCATGAGAATAATCCGGAAAAAGCTGTAGAAATAGCTATACAGGAAGCAAAAAATTTTGTTGAAAAATTTCACTGAGTTTTATTTTTCATTAAATGTACCTTTGTGAGGTGTGATATCATGAATATTACCAGGAAAATTCCTATTAAATACTCAACCAAGACATCACCCAGCAGGCCGAAACGTACACTGAACATCTTATACGGAGCAAGCAGATAATAAAGCAATATTATCCCTATTACAGCTATTATTACCAGTGTCAGTGCGGGTTTTAATGATCTCAGTTTTTTGAAATACAGAAGTGAGGGCAACACAATAAATATGATACTTAATGGTAGTGCAATCTCACTGAATTCATTCCATTTTACATGTGCAATGCCCTTAATCTGTACAGAAGCAATTATTATAAGTATAATTCCAACTATGGCTATTCCAATTTCTATGTATAATTTAACATTTTTATCTGGCTTCACAGGTGTAGTTTTGACAGGCTCCCTGTTCTGTGTACCGGTTTCCTTATGGCCAGAATTTTCAGTATCAGGGGAATAATTTTCTTCCGGATTTGGTTCAGCGCTATTTTCTTCCGTCATTCAGTTAACATAAGTTTCCTGTTATTAAATTTTCCTATATTCGATAATAGCCGATGATAAAATAAATAAAGCCATGGCATATATGGAAAAATATGAAAGATGTGTATATTGTTTCAGCAAAACGTACACCTATAGGGAAATTTGGAAAATCCCTTGCAAAAATAAAGGCCACCGAACTCGGTGCTGCTGCTATTAAAGGTGTAATTCAGGATTCAGGTATAGACAAAGACCTTATTGAGGAGGTTATAATGGGAAACGTTATACAGGCTAATGTCGGGCAAAATCCGGCAGGCCAGGCGGCATTTTCTGCCGGACTCAAACCCGAGGTAACAAAAAATACAGTAAACGTTGTATGCGCATCCGGTATGCTCGCAACAGAGAATGCTGCAAGGGAAATTATGCTGGAAGAGCATGACATTATTGTTTCAGGAGGGTTTGAAAATATGAGCAACTCCCCGTTAATAATGCCTTCTGAATTCAGATGGGGGCCTAAACAGCTTTTGTATAAGAATCTCAAAATAGAAGATTCAATGCTTGTTGATGGCCTTGTTGATGCCATGTATGGTGAACATATGGGTGTATCAGCAGAGCGTTCGGCAAAAAAATACGGAATAACAAGAGACCAGACAGATGGATTTTCAGTAGAAAGCCAGAACAGGGCTATCAGGGCCACAGAATCAGGGGAGTTCGCTAAGGAAATTGTTAAACTGGACAACCTTCAGAAAGACGAGGGCATGAGGAAAACATCAATGGAAGACCTTGCGAAACTAAACCCTGCCTTTGACAGGAATGGGATACTCACTGCAGGAAGTTCTTCACAGTTGTCTGATGGGGCTTCAGCTCTTATTCTTGCCTCGGAAAAAGCTTTAAATGAATACGGATTAAAACCCATAGCAAAAATAACAGGATTCAGCTCAGCTTCACTTGATACAAGGGATTTTGTAGAAGCTCCAATACCTGCAACCAGAAAGTTGCTGGAAAAACAGCACAAAAAAATCGATTATTACGATCTTGTGGAACATAATGAGGCTTTTTCGGTAGCATCCATTATTGTAAGGGACCAGCTGGGAGTCGACCCGGAGAGGTTTAATGTTAACGGCGGTGCCATTGCAATAGGTCATCCACTTGGAAACAGCGGCTCAAGGATAATTGTGACGTTGATCAATGCATTACAGAGCAGGCATATGAAAACAGGGCTTGCAACGATTTGCCATGGCGGCGGGGGAGGGCATACTCTTACACTCGAATTGATATAATTATATAGTGATTATTATATAATTTTTATATGCACTTAACACAAAAAGGGAGAGATATAGCATCATTTAATTCTGGTCAATAACAGATTCTATAGACTTAATTATCATATAAAAGTCATCCAGATTAGTTTTAATAAATAGAGTGTCTCACATTTCATAAAATATCAGACAGATGTCGAACATTATTAACAAAAAAACAATAATGGGATATGCCCTCACAGCAAATCCCATTGATTATGGAAATCATAGATAATATTGTTTCGCCTGATGACAGGAAAAGAAAGTACACAGATAGACAGATATTGAAGGTGCTGATAGTTTTACAGATTTTCAATATATCTTATAGATCAGCCAGAATATTCCTCACCAACCATGAGGAATATATAAGAATGGCTGGCCTTAACGAGATACCAAGCTTCCAGACCCTTTCAAGGAGAGCCAGGATGATAGACCTCCATGCAGTAAACAACAAAATTGCCTCATTATATTCAATAGAATCAATAGCTGCAATAGATTCCTTTATGATCCATACATGCAAGCATTCAACAGCAATGAGGAGAAAGGCATGGAATAACTACAAAGATCCTTTATCAGGATGGTCAAAGACAACTAAGGGATGGTCATATGGGAGAAAATGCCATATGGCAATTGATGTTGATTCTCTCATTATAATGGAATGGATGGTAACAAAGGGAAATATGCATGATTCCCATGTGTCGCATGATATGGTGGATTCTGTTAGAGATTTCTCATATGTTCTTGCAGATTCAGCTTATGATGCATCTGACATATACGATTATATATTTGAAAATACACATGCTCTACCTGTAATTGATACCAATAGGAGAAGAGGGATAGTAGATAATAGGTTGCCATTAAACAGGAAAATAGGAATTGATTTGAGAAAAGAATATTCTTCAATGTATCCTCTTAGATGGGAAATAGAACGTACTTTCAGCATACTTGAAGAGATTTTGAAAGCAGAGTATATATGGTACACTGTGAACAGGGACTATGATACTGCAATTGGATTAAAGACCATTGCATACAATCTAATGGTAATATCAAACATGGAACTGGGAGAAAAACCGAGGGAGATAATGAAAATCGTCAATTGTTAAAATGTGAGACACCCTATTAATAAAATCATATGCCATACGGTTATCTATTTCGCCATATCCGTAAACCACAATATTTCTGAAATCCTTTAAATTTCGTATCCTTAGAGCTATATCCTCTGAAATAATATTTTTCGCCTTTAAATTATTTATTAGGTCAGTGTCATCGGAGGGTATGCCCAAATTAAAATCCGAATTAAAAATATAAAATATATCTATAAGATTTTCAATGGAATATTCAATACGCTTATAAATTCCATCTTTTATAATCCCGGACTCGTTAAACTTATCAAAAGTATCTGGCATATTTTCAATAACTAAATCAAGGCTTTGAACAATTTCATTTATCTTATTTTTGATTATATCTTTCCTCATTTTATTTTCTCCAGTCCAATTGCATCGTAATAACCTCTTCTAAAATCTTCAAATTCCTCAATTGTATTTCTTGCTATCTCGTAAATAGATTTATCTTTCATATACAATAATTTGCCATTCAATACGTCCTTTCTAATATACAGGGGCAAATCCTGAAAAATCTGCACATCGAATATATCATTTAAACCGGACAATATATTTAGCCTGAATTTCTGCCTTTCTTCAAGGGTATCATTATAATATATGCATAAATCAATATCGGATGCGTTATGGAACGTATTATTTGAATATGACCCCTAATTCATTATAAAATAACTTTATTATTTCCATAAAATAATATTTGTTTGACCACGTCTGATATCATTTTATCAAAATTATACACATAAGAGTATAAATTTATAATGAAAAGATTTTTCCATTTTGCATCCCATAATTGCCATCACCAGTCGCATTTTACTTTGTGCTAGTATTTTCCAGCTGAAAGTTCTTAAGATAGTTGTATAGAAAATGTATCACCATATGCTGGAATGAAACAAAATCCTGTACAAACAGAAATAACAATATTTCAACAAAGGAATATTTATTAAAATGTTGCTCATATGAGTACGATGTTTGAAGCATGCGTCATTGCAAATTTCAAACTCGATAGTGATTAAAATGAAAGATGTTTATATAGCATATTATAAAAGAACTCCATTCTCCAGAGCAAAGCCCGATAATCCCTCCAAGGATGTATACAACGGAGTATCCATGGATGTTCTGCTCTCAAAGCTTATAAAAGATTCCCTGAGCACGGGAATAAATCCGGAAGAAATAGGGGATGTAATTACCGGATGCGCTATTCAAGCCGGCGAAAACTGGACATACGGAGGCAGGCACCAGACACTGCTTTCTGAATTGCCGGTGAGTGTGCCATCGATGGCAATTGACAGGGCCTGCTCATCTTCCCTGAATGCCACTGCAATAGGCGCAATGGAAATCCAGACAGAAAACTCTGACATAGTACTTGCCGGAGGAATGGAACACATGACACATGTGCCATTATATAATGATCCGTATGTAAAATATAATACCGAATTAATGGAAAAGCCAGAATACAAAAAATATGACATGGATGTCACATACCATGTTGGATTGACTGCCGAGAAACTGGCTGCAATTAATAATATTTCCAGGGAAGACATGGATAAATTTTCATTTGAATCGCAGAAACTAACTGGACATGCAATAGAAGAAGGGTTCTATAAGGACGAAATTTTACCGGTTACAGTAACGCATGATGGAAGTGTTAAAACAATCAATGCCGACCAGACTCCCAGACCAGAGAGTACACTGGAACAGATGGGGCAATTAAAACCGGCATTTAAGGAAAATGGAAGGGTGACTGCAGGTAATTCGCCGCCACTGAGTTCCGGTGCTTCCCTTCTCATGCTTATGTCCGGCGAAAAAATAAAAGAATATGGATTAAAGCCACTTGCAAGAGTAATAGACTATGCCGCTGCCGGAGTAGACCCGACCATAATGGGCCATGGGCCGGTACCTGCAACTAACAAGTTGCTAAAGAAAAATAAACTTTCACCGGATAACATAGATTACTGGGAAATCAACGAGGCATTTGCAGTTGTTGCATTGAATGCTATCAAGCACCTTAATTTAGACAGAAACCGGGTAAACATACATGGAGGGTCTATAGCCATCGGGCATCCACTGGGTGCAACCGGTGCAAGAATAGCCGGAACACTTGCAAGGACACTTCAGGAAAAGAAGGGCAATCTTGGAGTTGCAACCTTATGTGTAGGTGGCGGGCAGGGATATTCGCTTTTGATAGAAAGAGTTTAAAATTATTATGTGGTTGGATAATTTTTAGGTCTTCATTTTATGTCCATAATTACTATACCAGTAATAGTAGATTCTATACTTGATGGCTATTTCAACTATACTCTTCCAAGTACGTTGCTTGAAATTTCAGGAGTCATAATAGGCAGTGCTGCTACATTTATTTTGCTTATATTTATAGTGAAGAGTATAAAGCTCAAAAATAATTTTACAAATTCAAATACATACATGAAATTTGTTATATCTGGATTGGTAATGTCACTTTTTAGTTTCCTTTTTGCCTGGTCGATGGAAACAAAACTAATTTATATGAAAAATATATCTATAGAACGGCTAAAGGTCGCTTATTTTATAGATTTTTACATGCTTGCTGTAGATGCTATAATCATCTTTAAATTGTTAAAAAATTATTTTATGTCAGTAGTGGAATATTTCTCATTATATTTCTATATCTCTTTGTTTTTATTTGGATTTATCACTGCAGATATTATTAATTTGAATAATTATTATCTGATAATATTCGGTGCAATTTCAATATATTTTTTGCTTAATTCAATTTTCACCAGTTTTCACTGTAAATTGAACTGGTTTAAAATAAATGGAAATGAATTTGCACTAATGGGAGTTCGCGGCATAAGTATGAATCCAGAATTTAAGGCAGGAGATTCAGTTATAATAAAGAGAATTAAAGCATTGGATGAGCTAAAAGTTGGTGATATTATAACTTACAAATCTTCAAATATTAACTCGCCTTTAAATGCTTCAGGGTATATAACCCATAGAATTTATGAGATTTCGGGCGATATAATAAGGACTAAGGGAGATAATAACATAGTAGTAGATTACATGAAAATAAGATTAGATGACATAGTTGGCATCGCAGTGGCTAAAGTTGTTCACATTAACAGGAGAGCTACCGGTATAGAAATGATAGGCGATAATAGGAATAAAGAAGACCTGCCATTTTTTACCCCATTTAATATCAGTGCCCGTAAAAGTAGTCTATACTTTAACATATATTTCATTATTATATCGCTAATTCTGATTATAATAATCTTATAAGCGGAATATTGCTTATGTGGTATCGTATCATCTTTTCTATAATACGCCATCAGGGTTCATGTATACCGGCACACATAGATTGGAGCACTATACATCCTGAGCCATATGCAAATAGAAATATTTTAATTGTCACGTAATCTATTGGCTTCTGTACACCTAAAACTACCTAATATATTATAAAAAATAATATGGATTTATTATAATTTTATTTTAGCAATTTTCTGTGCATTAAAAATTTATAATTTTTTCAGAACATCTAAATAATCTACTAAATCCTCATAATCTCTTATGAGGTGGAGTATATCTATTCCCAGTGCTTCCATCATTGTCAAAGCAAGTGAAAGGTTTTCCTCGTTCTCCTCTGATAATTTCTGATTATTCAATTTATCATAAATCTCATTAAAGTTTTTTTCTGCAGTTTGCCTGAAATTATCCAGTTGTTCCGTTATATTATCTTCAAGTTTTTTCATATCTTCTGTGCTATCCATTCATAGGCATTGATAAAAAATATATAGTGTTTTGGTTATTGCATAACCGCGCCTTTCGACGAAGATGCTACAAGTTTCGCATACTGGTTTAATAATCCAGTTTCATATCTCAGGGGCGGTTTTTTCCATTCCTTCATCCTGCGAGTTATTTCATTCTCATCCACAAGGAGGTTAATTTTTCTGTTGGGTGCGTCTATTTCTATCATATCGCCGTCCTTAACAATGGCGATTAAACCCCCGTCCATGGCTTCAGGAGCTATATGCCCTACCATTATTCCCCTTGTGGCGCCAGAGAACCTACCATCTGTTATCAGGGCAACACTATCTCCAAGCCCTTCGCCTATAAGTTCCGATGTTACAGAAAGCATTTCCCTCATTCCAGGTCCGCCTTTTGGACCTTCATATCTTATCACAACTGTGTCTCCCGCCTTTATTTTTTTATCTTTTATGGCTTTAAAGGTTTCTTCCTCGGAATTAAATACCTTTGCCGGACCTTTATGGTATTTTACCTTCGAAGCGGATGTCTTAAAAACTCCACCTTCTGTAGCCAGATTACCCTTGAGTATACTTATTCCACCATCAGGTTTGTATGGCTTATCAAAATCAGATATGACATCCCCGGTTGTGTAAATTTTTATATCCTTAAGATTTTCCTTTACTGTTTTTCCCGTAACGGTAAGCTGATCCCCATCTATCAGGCCATGGTCCATAAGCACTTTCATCAGTACAGGAACCCCGCCGATGTTATTGAGGTCTGCCATTACATATTCTCCAGAGGGTTTCATATTCACTATTTCCGGAACCTTTCTTGAAATTCTGTCGAAATCATCAAGATCCAGTTTTATTTTTGCTTCGTGTGCTATTGCCAGAAGATGCAGCACAGCATTGGTAGAACCCCCCGATGCCATCAGGACTGTTATTGCATTATAAAATGATTCCTGCGTCAATATGTCCCTTGGCTTCAATCCGGTTTCTATGAGCTGCATTACAGCCTCACCTGTTTTATATGCAAATTTCTGCTTTGCGCCATCAACTGCGGGTGGAGAAGCGCTTCCCGGCAATGCAAGGCCCAGAACCTCTGTCATCATGGCCATTGTGTTTGCTGTATAAAGCCCGCCGCATGCACCGGCAGTTGGTACAGCATTTTCTTCCATCAGCTTGAAATCCTGCAATGTCATGGTGTTATTCATATATGCACCTACAGCTTCAAAAAGGTCTCCAACAGCTATGCGCTTGCCCTTATAGTAACCCGGTAACGTTGTGCCCGAATACATAACGATGGATGGTATATTCATCCTCGCCATAGCCATCATCATTCCTGGAGAGGTCTTATCACAGCCGGATAGTGCCGCGAATCCGTCATATCCATGGGCATTTACTGTAAGCTCCACAGTATTGGCTATAAGTTCACGGCTAACCAGTGAATACTTCATTCCTTCGGTTCCCATTGCAATTCCATCTATTACAACGGGTGTGGTAAATACCCTTGGAGTGCCTTCCCTGCTCCTTATTCCTTCCTTGGTATGGTTTGCAAGGGATAAAACATGTATATTGCATGGGCCAGCTTCATTCCATGCGGCTGCTACGCCTACCATGTAATTTTTGAGATCATTGTCGTTTAAACCCATAGCTTTCATGAATGCCCTATTGGGGGCCCTTTCCGGACCACTATATGTTAAATCAGAACGTTTCATTTTTAAATGAAAGCCAATATATTATTTAACATTTTTTAATAGATTTTTAAAAATTGGGATAAAGTACAGGTTCAAAGAGCATGGAAAAACAAATAATTAAATAGTATGAAGTATTTGAAGATATTACCTTAATTATAATATTGTTACCATGTTAAATACGGCTGTCTGTGACTAGCAGTGTGGCAATAACTTAAATTAAGGCATAGGTGAGAAATGTGAAAAGTGTGAGCAGGTTTATCTAACATCTGTGGCGGAGTTTTTAATCGCAGATTTTGTAATAGCTGGTTATTGAGTTTTAGATTTTTAAAAGGGTGTTCCTGTTGATAGGTTCTAAGTTGCTTGTGGATTCCCTGAAAAGAGAGGGTACTAAAAGTATATTTGGAATACCGGGCCTGTACAACATGCCCATGTATGATTCCCTTATCGAAGATATAGAATCAGGGGAACTACGGCATATACTGATGAGGCATGAGCAGGCTGCAGCACATGCAGCGGATGGATATGCAAGGGCTACCGGAAATGTTGGGGTATGTACGGCTACAGCAGGCCCGGGAGTCACAAATATAGTAACAGGGTTAATAACAGCATACCAGGATTCCTCTCCAGTGGTAGCTATCACAGGAGCGGTAAACCGGAATGCCATGGGGAAATTGTCTTTCCAGGAATCTGATACACTTGGCGTGTCATTCCCTGTAACAAAGTATGCTGTAGAGGTTAAAACTATCGAAGAAATACCCGTATGGGTAAGGAATGCCTTCTATATTGCCTCAACCGGGCGGCCAGGGCCCGTGGTAGTTGATATCCCAAGGGATATCCAGATGGAAAATATAGAGAAAGTTGAGGAACCTGGCAAAGTCAATGTGCATTACAAACCATTCGGTACCGTTATAAACATGGATAAGGTCAGGGAAATGGCGACCAATCTCTTAAAGGCAGAAAAACCGGTTATCCTTGTTGGCAATGGCGTTACATGGGCCAACGCAACAGAGGAGGTATTGAAACTATCAGAATTCTTAGGATGCCCTGTTGTATCAACATTGCCAGGAAAATCCGCTGTTCCAGCTGATTATCCACTTTACGTGGGTGCCATGGGGTACTATGGCAGGGCGGAAGCAAGCATGGTCGCTCTGGAGTCTGATCTTCTCCTGGCTATAGGTGCCCGGTTCAGTGACAGGACGTTTACATCCTATGAAGAAATGAATGATACAAAGAAAATATTTATGGCAATAAACCTTGACCCCACGGATTTTACCAAAGGGATAAAACCTGATGTGTCCATGGCAGGTAATGCAAAAGTCCTGGTAAATGAACTTCTGAAAGCTCTGTCAAAGATGTCGCGTAATGGTACCAGATACGCATGGAACAGGAGAATAAACGAATTGAAAGAATACTATTCCCAGTTTTCCCATCCTCCAGATGACGGGCATATGAGGCCATGGAAGATATTGAAAACCCTCAGGGAGTCTCTTCCAAGGGATGCAATACTGACTACGGGAGTAGGGCAGCATCAGATGTGGGCAGAAACACACTGGGAAAATCTTGAGCCAAGGTCTTTCTTTTCTTCGACAGGAATGGGAACTATGGGGTTCGGGCTTCCCTGTGCAATTGGTGCCAAGGTTGGGAAACCTGAAAAAGTTGTGGTTGATTATGATGGCGATGGTTCTTTCATGATGACGGGAAATAATCTTGCAACCGCTGTTGATGAAAACATACCTGTAATAGCAGTGGTTAACGATAACAGGACACTGGGGCTGGTAAGGCAGGTTCAGGATATGTTCCAGAGCAAGCGGATAGTAGGTGTGGATTATGGCAATTCACCGGATATACTCAAATATGCAGAGTCCTTCGGTGCCGATGCCTTTGATGCAAACAATTACTCCGATATATCGGAATTTATAGGGAAAGCAATACGGGATAATGTCCCCGCTGTAATACGTGTGCCGGTAGATAAGGAAGAACTTGCACTTCCGACGCTACCACCAGGTGGAAAATTAAGGGAGGTGATAGTGAGTGACCCTAGAAAAGGTAATAAAAATACAGGCAGATTATAGAGATTCCGGGCTGGTGGAAAGGATAGCTGCCAGTTTCAGGAGATTCTGGGTTGACATAAAATGGATGGATATGGAATGCGATTCAGGTGTATGTACCATATATATGTCAATATATGATGCACACAATCTTGGAAATCTGGATCTATCCATAGTGACGTTGAGCAAGATGGTTGATATTGACTTTGTTGAAGAACTGGAAGAATATGAATATAAAAAATTTGAAATGAATTATAAAAAATCGAAAAAGTTTGAATGGGGTGTTATAAGTGAGTAAAGTACTTGGAAAAGTTTATACGGAAAACGATGCAGATTTGAAATATGTAAAGGATAAAAATATAGCAGTGCTGGGCTATGGGAGCCAGGGAAGGGCATGGGTATTGAACCTTTTAGATTCCGGGCTGAATGTAAAGCTGGGCCTTGAAAGGGAAGGAAATTCCTGGAAAAAAGCACAGGAAGATGGTGTGAAGCCTATGAAAACAGAGGATGCTTTGAAAGGTGCCGATATAGTTATCTTCCTTGTCCCTGACATGGTACAGAGAAAGATATATGCTGAAAAGGTAAAACCTGTACTTAAGCCGGGAATGGATCTGGTCTTTGCCCATGGGTTTAATATACACTACAAGCTAATACAGCCCCCTGAAAACGTTGATGTTTACATGGCAGCACCCAAGGCGCCGGGCCCTTCTGTGAGGGAATTCTTTGTTAAGGGCGGCGGCGTTCCTGTTCTTGTGGGCGTAAATCAGGATTACTCGGGGCAGGCACTGCAAAAGGCGCTTGCAATTGCCAAAGGCTTGGGGGCTACAAAGGCAGGTGTCCTTGAAACAACTTTTAAGGAAGAAACGGAAACCGACCTTATGGGAGAGCAGCTGGACCTGGTCGGAGGCTTGACTGCAATGCTGCGTGCTACCTTCCACACAATAGTAGACCTTGGATACCGCCCGGAAATGGCATATTTCGAAGCTATAAACGAAATGAAATTGATTACAGACCAGATATACGAGAAAGGATTATCCGGGATGTTGCGGGCTGTTTCAGATACCGCAAAGTATGGTGGGCTTACTGTAGGCACATATGTGATAAATGATGATGTGAAGAAAAGAATGAAGGAAAAAGCTGAGAGGATAAAAAGCGGGAAATTTGCCGATGAATGGATAGAAGAGTATGATGAGGGTTCTAAAAATCTTGCTTCCCTGATGGATGACCTTGACAATTCACTGGAGGAGCAGGTTGGAAGGGAACTGAGAGAAATTGTATTGAGGGGGCAGCCGAAAAAATAATTTTCTTTTTTATATTATAAACAGAAGGAGCAGTATTGCCATTCCTATTATTATGGCGGTAAATACAAAAAGTTCTGTCGTCCTTGAATAATATTTATTATTGTCTATATCCTTTTCATTGGAATAATATTCATAGAAGCCATATCCAATGGTTATAATCCCGACAATTATCATAACCTCCCCGGCAATTAATGAGGTGCTGAAGGATGAGGTTGGCTTATTCTCAAGGGCGTGCAGGAATATAACAAATTTTGCTATTACAAACCCGAAACCCATTAATGAGATGCCTGTCCTCATCCATGCCAGAAATGTTCGTTTGTTGGCAAAATGATCTGTATCGGATGACATTCTCATTACATAACACTGGATGATATAACATTTATTATAAATTTTTTAATGAATCCTGTTCACTATCATTGCTGGGGAAAAGCCCTTCAGAGAGATTTGCTTCCTTTAAATAATCAAACAGGTTATAGTATATCTTCCTTTTTTTGCCTAACATATTGAATGTTTTAAAATTAAAGCAGAGTGAACATGCTGTAATACTGGATTCAAGAAAATAGCATTTTCCTGCCCTGTTAAAAACACATTCCTGTTCTATGCTTCCATCTGCCATGTATCATTATAATTGTACAGGGTTATTAAATATTTTCTAAACAGATACACGTTTGCCTGAGGACGTAAGTTTTGTCCTTCCGAATTCGTCCATAGATTTCAATTTCTCAATGGAAAATACAGGGCCGTCACGGCATACCTGGAATCCATTTATGGAACAGGAATCACACAGCCCTATGCCGCATTTCATTGACCTTTCCAGGGAAAACTGGCAATTCACTTTCATGCCCTTAAGGTAATTTAACACCGAAAACATCATAATTTCGGGGCCACAGACATAGACCATATCAAAACTTTCAATATCAAGTCCATCCATTGCTGTTGCTACAAAGCCTTTCTTTCCCATAGACCCGTCATCTGTAACAATATGCAGCTTTTCCTTTTTAAATTTAGAACTGAAAAGTATGTCATTCCCTGTTTTCCCTGAAATTATTCCTGTTGTATCTTCATCAATCAAAGGTATCAGGGATGCAATTCCGCTTCCAGCACCTATTAGCAGTTTTTTCCCCTGAACTACATCATAGCCATTACCATAAATCCCATCATAAAATAATTTATCACCGGGTTTCAATCCCGCAAGATATGCAGAAGCTTCTCCGTATATCTTTACTGTAATACTCTTTATCTGTGAAACAGATGAAAAAGATAATGGTATATAGTTAATACGGGGAGCCCATGCCATGATAAATTGCCCGGGCTTTATTTTTATATCATCCTCAAAAGTCAGGGTGTTTACATCCCGTGATTCCCTTATGTTCTCTTTAATTGTGAAATATTTCATTCTATGGCCACCCCCACAAGTTCCTCAATATTATCTATTGAATTTGCCTCCATGTATGATTCCAGTTCCTTTGTTAGATTTGCAAATATTCCAATTCCTGCCTGTGAAATTGCTGACCCTATCTGCACTGCCGATGCACCAGCCATAATATATTCCAGTGCATCCTCGAAATTATTAATGCCACCCACACCTATAATAGTTTTTCCTGTTTCCTTTTTAACTTCGTATACGTATCTGATGCCAACAGGTTTTATAGATTTCCCACTGAGACCGCCATATATATTGCTCAACACAGCTTTCCCTGTATTTATATCAATTTTCATTGCCTTTATAGTATTTATAAGTACATATCCATCAGCCTTTCCAGCAGCAATTGCCTGTTCCAGCATGTCAGAGGTATTCGGCGATAGTTTTGCATATACAGGTATATTAATCCGGGATTTTACCGCTGACACTATTGCAGAAACAAGTTCCGGGTCTGAGCCGACTTCCGTCCCATATCCTTTTACATGGGGGCATGAAAGGTTAAGCTCAACTGCTGATGCGCCATATGCCTGCATTTTTCCTGCTAACATTGCAAATTCTTCTGGGGTTTGCCCGAATATACTTCCTATTACAGGTTTGCCAGAAGATGTGGCTATTTTTATTTCCTGCCCGTAATTTTCTATGCCTGGATTTGAAAGCCCGATTGCATTGATTACAGAACGGCCATCGCTGTAAATTACAGGAGGGTCAAAACCTTTTCTTTCTTCGGAACCGATAGATTTGGTAACTGCGGCTCCGGCACCATTTTCGAGAATTCTTTTTATAGTGTAGCCATTTGCGTCAAGTATTCCTGAAGCAAGGATAAAGGGGTTGCCCGCACCTATGCCTATATCTGGCTTTAATTTCATATATATTCAGTATTTATTCTTTATATCTAAATTATTCTAATCCATCAAATCTGGTGGAAAATTCTGTAGCTGGACTGAGTTTTTAATTGGAAATCCCCTGGCACTATAGGCGAGTGTGTATGGTAGCATTATTTCCTTATCCGTGAGATACATATTCCCGCCTTTTTCTGCAAAATAAATACATGTGTCTATATACCGGTATTTCATGGCAATATTCTGGGTAAATTCCAGATACTTTGCTATGCGCTTAAATGTAAGATTGTTGTTTACAACAACCACAGAAGCACCATTTATTATGGTATCCATGAGATCACTTTCTGTTTCCGGGTAATTCATTACTGTCAGTTCGAAAAATTTCGCAAGTTCCTCATATAGTTTTAGATTTAAGTACCTGTTTTTCAATGCATCGTAATCTATCACAAATATTAAATCAACCTTTAACTGCAGAATCTGGTATATGTTTTCATAATTTGCTACCTTTCTGTCCTTAATTGTTACGCAGTACACGCCATAATATGATACCAAACAATATTAATATTTTTGTCAGAGTCCAGATTTTAAGTTTAAATTCAACATAGAACAGGTACAGTGGCAAAATAGATAAAAATAAAATATCCAGCTATATAATTGAGAAACGTAAAGGTACTTAACAATGAAACTTTATTTCCGGGGCAATGTATAAATGGATTTAAAAATAATCACGTATATTTTCCATTGTTTCGTTATCACCGGGAACTGAAAACAAAACGCCTTTAAGACTGTATTTATTAAGTGTGTCCATGTAGATAGCCAGATCCTCCAGATCCACAGAAGTCTGGTTTATCTTATTCAGTATGTTTGCATTTTTTTTAGTTTTTACTATAATATATGGAATTAGCCTTGATGTGCCCAGGTTTTCCAGCATGGAAGGGTTATCCATGTTTATTACAAGAAAAATATTTGATTTTAGCTGCATTCTCTGGAGAATCTCATTCAATGGCTTTTTAAAGCTTAGGATAAGCCCGGATTCTACGCCACGGTGTATGGCAAGCTTCATTGCATATGATGAACTAACTTCATTGAATTCTTTCCCGAATTTTGGAGTATCCCCCTGCGTAAATATAATTGATGCGTTTATTGCTTTAGATGCGGTTATTATAGACCTCACTTTTAACTCATTTATGTCCTTGAGCCTCTGGTTTATTATAATGTCTTTTCCTGGAAATTTCTGCCTTATAATATAGCCTATAACTTCCGGTGGCATTGTAGGATACCCCAGTGGGTTGTCAGGTATATTAAACCCATCAAATGATTCCAGAGCATCAATGGCGTCGTTTATATTATTCAGATTCTTTGAAGGGTATATTTCGGCATATGTTTTCATCTATTGTGCTAGCAATTATTAAATAAAGAGTTTGTTATTGCCTTTTAAAATATGTGGAACCATTAATTTTAAATTACCATGATTAATTAATTTTTAAGGCAAATAAACTTTATTTTCCAGTGTGCCTGTGTTATTTTTTATAGTATAATTAAATAACACATCTATGAGAGAAGAATTCAGTTATGGAACTGTCGTATACTCTAAATTCAATAATGAATATAAATATCTATTGCTCAAAAGGGAAGAGGGTTGGCTTGACTTCCCCAAAGGGCATATTGAAAAAGGAGAAGATGGAGTAAAAGCGGCATTAAGGGAGACATGTGAGGAATCCGGCGTGTGTTTGCAGCCGGGAAATCTTGTCCCTGGTTTCTATTACAATATTGATTATTTTTTTACATATAAGGGAACTAAAATTCTAAAACATGTTGGCATGTATCTTTCCGAAATTTCACCTGATACAACAGTAAAAGTATCAAATGAACACCGTGGTTATGTATGGCTAAACTATCAGGAGGCAATGGAGGCGCTCAGATTCGGCAATCAGAAAGGCTTGCTTGAATATACAAGCACGTATATTGAAAAATTAGACAGGATGCGTGTCCTGAATAAAGAGTATGGTGAAATTTACAGAGGCAGGAAATGGGATTTAAGCACCGTTTTTGTTCCGGGAGAAGGAAATTTAAATGCTGCAATATTTATTGTAGGCCAGGCACCGGGAAGAAATGAGGATATAATGAAAAAACCATTCGTTGGAAGAAGCGGCAAACTTCTTGAAAGCCTTATAACTGATGAATTGCACACGGATCGCGAGTCTCTCTATATCACCAGTGTAGTTCAATTCTTTCCTCCGGAAAACAGGGCACCATCTGATGAGGAAATAGCCCTTTGCCTTCCTTATCTTATGAAACAGATTGAAATAGTCAATCCTGCAATAATTGTCCTGCTAGGTGCAGTTGCTGCCCGTACACTGGCGCAGGTTAAAAGCATAATGAAAGAACATGGAAAGCTGTTTATGGATAAATATTATGTAACCCTGCATCCTGCCGCTGCCCTGCGGAATCCAGCAAATATAGAGATCATGAGATCTGATTTCAGGGCTCTGGAGAAGATTGTCAACGGGCGGGAATGAACCGGGTTTCTTTTCCAGTTCCAGCATACAGCAATGATCCGGCAAATCCGGCTATGTATACAGCAAGAATAAAATAGGCGTATGTTGAAATACTGGCGTTTATAAGGGCAAATATAAATATTATATACAGAACGTAGCCGGCAGACCTGATAATTCCTATTCCACGCCCACGGTATTTGCTGATAAAATTTTCAGGTTCAAGCAATTCTCTGGCTGCCCAGCCAATTTCCCCGAATATGGAACTGATAGCCAGCATCAATAACAGAAGGTATAAATTTGCTATAATTGAGTTTAAAAATATTATAATAACTGCCCAGGAAATCAGAAGCCCTGAAAACCCTGTAATGGCTATAGATTTCCTTTTGCTTTTTCCCAGATAGTAGCCACCTATTACTCCCGTTAAAGATTCTGCAAGAACGGAAAAGAATATAATCAGCCCTGTATCTTCAGGAAAATGGAATGGGCCAATTACAAGATCTGAAAATGCAAATCCCACTATTATTGCCATCCCCATAAATGTAAGCGCCAGGAATTTCAATGTGTTTCTGGGAGTAATTTCAAGTTTTTCATTTAATTTTTTGCTAAGATTCCATAGCCCGCTTTCTTCCATGTGGTACCTGGCAAATAGGGCTGCTCCACCTGCTATAATTGCAATAGCTATCAGCAGGATCTTCTGTGTTATCACGGATGAAGGGTATACAAGAAAAAGCCCGGATATTGCAGTAACACCAATGTTTGCCATATTTGAGGACTCTACAATTGCAAACCCCCTGCTTTTTAATGGAAGGTATTCTATCAGTATTGCCAGTGAGAGTGTTTCATCTCCACCAAGCCCGAACTCCGCAATAAATACAAATATTATAAGTGCGATGTAATTGTAGGATGCGCCGATTCCTATAAGGCCAGCGACTGTTATGCCCATAGTCAGAAGGAAGATATTTTTCCTCCCCAGGCGGTCCGAGATATAACCCATGGACATATTCCCAGCAAGCAGGCCGGCAGGTGCAGCACCGATAATATAATAATATGAAAATTGCGGGACAAAATACCATGTTGTTATCAATGGTGCTATTGCCAGTGTAACTCCCCACATAAAAAATGATATTGATACTGTAAAGAAAATAATCCAGTGCTTACTGTTCCATGGCATTCTGCTTATTTTTTCTGATAGGTGTATATTTTCTAAATCTTTCATCCAATCCCTCCGCCGGTACTGGCCGGATCAGGTTCCCGGGGTCGATCCCTATCCTCTCAGCTATAATAGCTCCCCCTGGATATTTAACAGGCTATTTTCAAGCAATATTTAAATTTTGCCCGGTAGAAATTTATCAGCTCTATTTTGCATATAAATGATGGGGCCGGATTCTATGGAAAATTGGAGGGTCAGACTATTAATTTCAATTCATAACCTGCAATTGTTACTATAATTCCCACAATTACCATTACCACTATCCAGAATTTTGCCCTGCCTGCAGTTGTTTTGCTTATGAACAGCCCAAGCACGGCCAGTGATAAATATGAAAGGAATAATGGAATTTCAATATTATTTCTAACGATAAGTGATGAAGATAAGGGTATTAAAGCTCCAAGGAAACCGAAAAAAGCTGCGATTAATGCCCCCAGAAGTGATTCAACAAATATTTCTATGCCAAGATGCCCCTTTAAAAGGTAATCCGTAGATTTAAGGTTCAATTGCAGTGCTGTCCTGTGCAGTTCCTCATTCAAACCTGCATACTGTGCGATAAAATAACTGAAGGCTCCTGCAAAAGATGAGCCAAATGATATCCTGAAGGCCTGGAAAAGATCGATACTGCTCTTTCCTATTATCCCACCTGAGGCAAGTATCAATGCAGTTATAATTCCATCGGAAAGCCCGATACTAACAGGGAATATATATTTTTTATTCATTTTACTATGTGTTTTCCCGTGATAACTTCGTCAATAGAATGTATAGCGCACCCCATATCTTCTATCACTTTTATGAGATAATTATAATTAATATTTATTCCCTCTACCGTGATGCTGGTACCCATGGTTTCCATGTCCATTTCAGTAACCGTAATTTTCACGGCATCTACTCCCGGCACGTCTTCGATGGAACCGGCAAGTTCAGTCAGTGTTGGCCTATTCAATCCTTTGTCTACATCCAGTAAAATTCTCCTCAGATTCATATATATTTCAAACCTCGAAGCATTTCAGCCATGGGCTTCATTCTTCTCTATTTAAATCAACTATTAAATTATGATTTATTAACCTTTTGCAATTTTAAATATATTTTTGCAGAAAATTATACCTGCTCTATGCAATCATAACTTAACCATAGCAAATTTGCGGCATATATTTTTATATTAAATTGCATATCAAATTTAATGATTGCCATAACATTTGTGATACCTTCCAGCCTGGATTACAATGGCGGGATAGAGAAGACTATAGCCCGCTATAATTCTTATACTACAGATGATTTCAAAAAAATAGTGCTTCAGGGTGTTCCCGGGGGTAACAATAAAGATGTTTATGGCATAAATTCTGTCTATTCAAAACTTATCATATCCACATCAGGTAAGTTAAATTTTCTCGTAAGGGCAATGGCACCTTTTATTTTAAAATTTGATAGGCTCTTAAACTACAGGGTTATAAGAAACATTGAAAACAACTCACAGGTAATTTACCTTACAAACGATGATTATTATTATTTATTTGCACACGGAAAATTTTTTGTCTGGAGTGAGCATGGGAACATACCATCCAGTTATACAGGGATTAAACCGCTAAATAATGCAATATATGCATTGATTAAGGATAAGCTCATATTCAGGAAAATCAAAGCAATGCACCTCATAAACTGCTATAACATGAATCTGGCCCCATTCAAAAATACCTTCTGTGTCCCCAATGGAGTTGACACTTCACATTTCTTTCCATCCGAAAGGGCCCATAGTTCAATTCGCCTCCTATTCGTTGGAAGGCTGGAAAAATCAAAGGGAATAGATAAAATCGTTAACGTATTTAAACAGAATCTTCTAAATATTGAATTCACAGTTGTGGGGTCAGGTGAACTGGAATCACTTTTTTCAACACCGGTTAAAAATGTAAATTATGTAAAAAACCCGGACAATGAAAAGCTTGCAGAAATATACAGGAACTCGGATGCTTTCATTTTCCCCTCTATGCTGGAGAATTTTGGAAATGTGGTACTGGAAGCTCTATCATCAGGGCTCTATGTTATAGGGTCAGAATCATTGAGGCCGCGATTTGATGATATTGAAAAAATGAATTTTCTTGAATATATAGAAAGCACAGAAAGTGCAATACTGAAATCACTGGAAGATCTGGATAGGAAAATCGAATACACGGGAAAATATGAAAACAGGATTAAAATGCACAATTATATTGCGGGCAAATATGGATGGGACGTTGTGCTGCCACAGTTTTATAATAAAATGAAGAATGCCTATTATAGTGAATGATATGCGCTTGCAGAGAATATTTAACTCTATCATTGAAATTTAAAAAACTAAAAATTTTATATTATATTGAAATTGAACCATTATGGCAACAGAAATTATATGGCACGGACATGCTGGATTCTCAATAAAGAATGCTGTTAACATACTTGTTGACCCGTTCTTCAGTGGAAACCCGCTGAGCAGCGAGGATGTTAATAGTATTAAAGCTGATCTGATACTCGTTACCCACGGTCATTTTGACCATGCAGGGGATGCTGTAACAATAGCTAAAAAAAATGGTTGCCCTATTGTATGTTCTTTTGAGCTTTCTGAAATTATTAAAAAGGAAAATGTTGAAACAATAGACATTAATCCCGGAGGCACAATAGAATATAATGGTGTGAAGGCAACTGCGGTTCCGGCAATACACTCATCAAGTTACAATGGCGCATATGCCGGTGAAGCAATGGGATTTATTATCGATAATGGTGATCTAAAAATATACCATGCGGGCGATACCACATTTTTTAAAGATATGGAACTCATAGGAGAAATTTACCATCCAGATGTTGCAATGCTGCCCATTGGCGGCCACTATACAATGGATGTGGATGGGGCAATAGAAGCACTGAAACTTCTTAAAGTAAAAAATGCGATACCTATGCATTATAACACATTCCCTCCGATTAAGGCAGATGCTTCAGAATTTCAGAAGAAAGCGGAAAGGAGTGGTATTAAGGCAATAGTTCCGGAGATCGCAAGGCCTTTCAAGCTATAAAAATCCAATAAAACAGCAATATTTTTATTTTTCCTCAGATATTTTTACTTTTCTTATTAGCGATCCTGTTGAATAAAAGCATTCCGAATAGGTGGAATAACTCCCGCCCGCAAGGCCCGATGGATCAATTTCATAGCCAAGGAACATACTGCTTTTAATCTTTCCGTGTTGCCTGAATATAAAATAGTTTATAGAATTCATAAGTATGGATTCTGAATAGTTATTCATATAATAATCATTTATATTCTGTGTTACCGTTATGAGAGAAGTCCGGAAGTGCCTGGAATTTCTGGCAAGCATATCTATAATCTCGGCCTCCCGGGAGTTTCTAAGAAATAGGTGGCTTTCATCCATAACAACTATTTTCTCTCCCTCCTCTTTTTCAACTGTAGAAATTATATAGCTGAATACCAGATCGAAGAACGCATCACGGATTTCTGCATTTTTATGCCCGAACCTGAATACTGTAAAATTTCCTTCAAGTTTTACAGGTGTTTTGAATGGCATACTGTAAACAGCTCCCTGTGTACTTTTATTTCCAGAATAGCCCAGCCTGATTTCAGAAATCAATTCATTGAACGTGGCAACACCGGATTTTGACATTAATCCTGTTAAAATTCCGGTTATATTGTTTTCACCTATGCCTGTCAGTTTTGCTATGGCGGTTGATATAATATTTGCCATTTCCGGTGTTTCAATCATAAAATCTACATAGTCCCCAAGAGATAGGTCTATCACGTGCCCGTAAGAGTATTCTCCTAGCGGGTCAATGACATAAACCTTCGCATTCCGATTCTGATCCAGCAATTTTTTTGCAAAATAAGATTTTCCGGAACCTGTTTCGCCTGTTATGGCAATATTATATGAATTGCCCATGAATGGCTGGAAGTAAAATGGCTTCCCGGTTATTGCATTGATTCCAAGTGGTTCCGCTGCCCGATCTGGAATAGGCGTAAATGAACATGGGAAGAGTTCTGATATTGAAGCAGAATCCAGCATATATTTAATGCCCTGCCCCTGCAGTTCAAGTGGATTGAATGAATTCCTGTTAAAATAATTGAAAGTTTTTAACCTGAATCCTGCAGATTCCATTGTTTTTTTGAATGTTTCGGCATTAGAGCGGAGAATAGCCGGGTGCTCTGATATTACAGAGAACCTCACCGAAGCATTATATAGCTTCTCTTTCCCTGACATATATTCCAGTGCAGAGATCTGTTTTTTTATAAGCCCGGCGTAATGCCCTGTTTTTGTATAAACTATTTCTGCTTTCCTGGACGCCAGAAGCCTTTTAACCTGCATCTCATGGTTCTTAATCCGGTTGATTTCCATGTTAATTTCAACCGTAAAACCCATTTTTTCAATAAGGGTTTGATAAAAGAAATCCTGGGAATAATCTGTATCTAGCAGATCAAAGTATGCCATGTAAAACCCGCCGGCACCTATATATTTTAACTCCGGGTTTACATTTGCAGGAAATATTGATTTAATTGTATTTTCATCATCAACAGCTTTTCCATGCAGGGCAGTGTTTGAAACGATAGCAGATATGTTTCTTTTCAATAAATCCATGGATGTTTCAATGGCTGATCCATGTGTTTTTAATATAACAAAAGTTCTGTAATAATTTTTGCCGTTGTAAACTTTCGTTTTTGTTATGATATTTGCACTGCAATCCAGATTATCGATTACATTCATTATGGCCCTTATATGGTTTGGTTTCTGGCTATCTGTATATAATTCTCGATTTTCTATTTCCACTGCTGAAAATATATCCTGCCCCAGGATGCAGAATAAAAACCCATTGCGGACAAATTTTATATTATGCCCTGCTACCCCGTGAAAATAGAGTTTTCTCAGTTTATAAATGTTTGAGAAGTCAAATTTAATGTATGCCATAAACCCGAAATATATTGCAACGGCAGAAATAGTGACAGGCAATGATATGGTGAAAAGTATTGCCGCCATGGATACTCCAGAAAGTATGATAACAAATTTCTCCACAGGCATTCCGTATATGTATGATTTAAAATTATAAACGTTTGAAGGAATTTTAATGTATACCACCATTTTCGTCGATAATTCCAGGTATCCGGCTTTCTGATGTATCCGGATCAATGCCGAAATTAATTCCTCCATTCAGCACAGAAACAGGATTTATATCGCCAATTCCGGAGGAGATTTCAGTTACAGCCGCATCTGCGTTAAGAAAATTCATAGTTCCCTGGAAATACCTGTACATTTCGGTAACAAAGAACAATGGTGCAGTTGCAGCTACATAAATCAATCCAATTTCAAGAAATGGATTATTGAATAGGCCTATAAGATAAAGAATAATTATGGTAAAAAAAGGGAAAAATGCAAGTTCAAAGAAAATCCTGTACAGTTTTAGTATTTGCTTTTCGCTGCCCGGGATAATCAACAGTAAAGATGCTGCCGGCATAAGCAGAATAAAGAACAGAATTAGGGCCTGCCTGATTATAAGTATGCCGAAAAGGAGCATAATTGCCATGACAAATGTTCCGGTAAATAGAATTGATATAAGGCTATTTGAGAAAGACAGCCCGGAAAATTCCAGTCCGTACCAGCTTGTTTTTAACGAATATATATTATTATAAAATACCAGGGAAATACTGATAAATAACATGGATATTCTGTAGGATGCTTCAAAAAGTATGATGGCGGCGAATGTTTTTATTAAAAATTTAGCGGGCGGATATGGCTTTATAAATGAGTTGTATACAAGCATAACTAGGGCAGAAATTGTTATTATTCCCAGAATAACGTCTGAATAAACATTATAAAAAAGATAGTTATAGAAATTAATGAATGGGGAATTCCCCTTTATAAACTGTTCATAGGAATATTCCGGGTTAAGTCCGTATTTTACCATCATATGCCATAGCAATTCTATTGAAGGTCGAGAGAGGTCTATTATAGCCTTTACAATTTCCTGGAAAATTGAGGTATAGGTCATACTTTACCGGTAACTACATAATTGAAAACGGTAAATAATATGCCGCTGATTGCCATAATAAATATTACTGTGCCTATAGCAGCATTCTTAAGCCGTTCCCTTGCCATTATTTTTTTGTTCTCATCAGTACTGAAGAAGTTTAGTGCAATCGGTATCCACAGGAGAGTAATAAGAACTGCAGATACTGATATAACTATATCATCTATTCTTCCCATCATTGCATTGATTGATGCAATGGCGTAGTCAATTAACATTTTTGGTAATAATACGAAAATATAAAATAATAACGGAAAAAAACATGTATCAGAAAAGCTTTTTTTGCCTGTCCATCAGCATATTACCGGATGCAGGCAACCCGAGTTCCTGCCTGATAAATTTGATGGTATCCGGCGATAAGCCCTCATAATGGTTGTTTGCATATATGAAAACTGTACCCTGGCCTGAATCCTGCTTTTTAATTTTTCCAATCCATTGTTCAATTTCTCTGTGCCTGTTTATTCTTATTTCCCCAAGGTCTTTCTTTTCAAGCGATTTGTTCCCTAGAAAGCGCACATAAAGGTTTTCAGTGGTTTTAATTTCAGGTGTTTTTATATAATCCAGGACCGACCATACCATTGTTATTCCTGATTTCCGGAGGATTCCATAGACTTCATCTATGAACCACGAAGGATGCCTGAATTCAATAGCATATTTGATATTGTTGGGAAGCAGCTCTATAAAGTTCTCCAGAACACCAGTATTAATTGGAAAGTCCGGAGGCAGCTGGATAAGCACAGTGCCAAGCCTGTTATTTAACAAGGATATGTTTTTCATGAAATAGGCAAGATCGTCCTCACATCTCTCAAGGCGTGACTCATGTGTTATTTTACGTGGCATTTTAGGGGAAAAAAGGAAGTTCTCAGGTACAGATGAAGCCCATTTTTCCACTGTTTCACTATTCTGTGCTGCATAGAACGTAGAATCTATTTCCACAGTGTCAAATATTCTGGCATAGTCCCTGAGGTAGTTAGATGGAGATTCAGAGTAATCATAAATTTTTCCTTTCCAGAAATCATAGCTCCAGCCCGAGCATCCTGTACGGTAAATCATGGATAATGTAATTGGATAACAATAAATAATAATTCTTATCCCAATGGCATTATATTTTTACATTCATATTGGTATAAAATGATACTTTTCTTGCATTTGTTTCCCCCGGTTTACCATTCTCATTTTCATATTCCTTTACAAACGAGGGTTTGCCGAATACTTTTACAGGGAGTTTATCCGTGGAATTAAAATTCATTAAATATTTGCCTTTAATGCTACCCAGAGTATTCCTCAACTCAATGAAATCACTTTCAAGAAAATTGTGCACATACCAGTCCTTTCCGGGATATGGAGGGTCCAGGTAAAAAAATGTGTCCGGATCATTATATTTGTCTATAACTTCGCGGAAATCCATATTTTCTATTTTCATCTTCCTTATTTTTGATTCCGCCTTAAGAAGGTTGGATACATTCTTTCTATATGTGCCGAAAAGTGATTTGTCTTTCTTTCCATAGCTATTGCCCATTCCCCCGAAACCGGTGTTAAAATTAAAAAAAATTGAAAAAGCCTTTTCAATCTCTGGATTTCCCGTATCCATAACTATTCTACCATCATAATAGTCAAAAAACATTTTTCTGTCCCGTGCCACGGCATCGGCTGCCCTGTAAAGCTGCGAAAAGTTATTTTTAAGTGAATTAAATAATATAAAAAGTTCCCTGTTAAGGTCATTGTATACCTCAATCCCGGCATGGATATTGATGATCACAGAACCTGAACCGGAAAACACGTCAACAAACCTGGTGCATTGTGATATGTCAAACAACCGCTGTATTTCACCTACTATGGCAGTTTTCGATCCAGGGTATTTCATTATTCTCAACATATGAGATTTAATGTTATGCACATCTCGTATTTAATTTATGGTAGTACTGGCATGCCAGCAGAGACAAAATCCTGGAAAAAGAAGTAATAGCCACATCAATGGTTTTATATATAAATTGCAGTTGTATGAATATGGATGATACATATTCTTTTCTATCCAGCATATATGGAAAAAACCATTATGATATTGATAAGCCATTCCAGGAAATACTTGAATTTTATATGGGAAAGCATCTAAATCTCAGCCCGCTGGGAGCATATGCCGGGAAAGACCTGTATGAAACTACAGATTATATAGACAAAGTTTCACAGCCATTGCAGAAGATGTGGAGTATAGACGGAAAAAGGATAGATAGCATACTGATTAGCCCGATGGAAAAGCATGTCCTTGACAAATTGATACGTGAGTATGGCATAAGCAGGCCATATTTTCATGGGAAATCTATAATGGAGCACTACGCGATGGGGTATCTGGTAGCAGACCCCGGCATATACTGCATACTCACACTTACACACCAGACAGCATATGCCATACATAAATATGCACCGGACTTCCAGAAGGATTATGTTCCCGGACTGATAGGTGATACTAAAGATACATTGCTCGGTGCAACATGGTTTACAGAGATTCAGGGAGGCAGTGATCTCGGAGCAAATAAAACCAGGGCTGAATCAGGAAATGGCCTCTGGTACCTTACAGGCGATAAATATTTTGCAAGCAATGCCGGCCTTGCAGATGTTGCACTTACATCTGCATTTCATGGAGACAATCATGGAGCTAAAGGATTATCATTATTTCTGATTCCCAGAAAGAACAATGATGGTGAATTGAATTACCGGCTCAGGAGACTCAAAGAAAAAAGCGCTACTAAAAGTGTTCCCTCAGGGGAGGTTGAGCTTGATAGTTCCGAAGCGTATATGATAGGTGATGCTGGGAAAGCAATATACTATATAACTGAGGATTTAATGGTATCAAGGCTAGACAACGCTGCGGCAGCCTGTGGGATAGCTAGAAAGGCGTACCTTGAAGCCTATTATTATACGGGGAAAAGAAAGACTTTTGGTAAACTGCTTATTGAACATCCGGGAATAGTAAAGGATTTGCTGGATATGGAGGTGCTGCTGGAAGGGTCTATAGCACTTACGTTTAAATCCATTGAACTATTCAACAATTCCATAAATTCAAAGCCGCCTTACGATGATGAATATAATTATACAAGGCTTATGACACATATAGTGAAAAACATTACAGCAGATTCATCAGCGAGAGTTACGCAGATGGCAACAGAACTACATGGGGGAATAGGATTCCTCTCTGAATTTCCAGTGGAAAGATGGCACAGGGAGGCACTTATAACACCCATATGGGAAGGTGCAAGCAATATTCAGGCACTTGATATGCTTGAGGCCATAATGAGAAAGAAGGCACACATAAAATTGCTCTCAGACTTTAAGAACATTCTATCTGAAATCAGGGAAGAGACGGCTACTGCAGAATCATGCTACAATTCATTGAAAAACAGTATAGATAATTTATTATCTATGGGAGTAGAGGAAGCACAATTCCATGCAAAATATAGCATGGAAGTTATGGGACATTCCATGGCGGCTATTCTATTAATCCATATAGGGAATAAAACCGGGAACAATGATTTTGTAAAGGCAGGATCATTATACGCCAGAAGGTTTGTAAAGAAAGAGGATTATGAAAGCAATGCTATCGGGCAAGCCCATGGAATCATCCATATAGATGGTGCGGAGAGGTCCTTGAAAAATTAGGTGGTAAAATGGGCAATGGATTTACAGTTATCAATATAATGAAGAGAGCTTCATCCCTTTTTCCGGAAAAGAAAGTTATATCTGGCAGCAGAAGTATTACATACAGAGACCTGTTTGAAAAGGTTTTGCGCCTGTCAACGTCCATGAACAAAATGGGCATTTCGAAAGGAACAGTGATTGCAGTTGCTGATTATAATTCAATAGAGTTTATGGAGTTATTGTTTGCCTCCAGCCTTACAGGTTCAATCATATATCCCGTAAATATAAAACTTCCATGGAATATGGCAATGGAAACGGTAAAAGAATCAGGGGCGGAATATGTATTTGCATCGAAAGAGTTTATGAATGCAGGCATATACAAAGGATTCCGCGACGACCATATAGTATCGCTGTCTGAAAATGGAGATTATATCAAATTCCATGACCTGCTTACAAGTGATTTGCACAGGGAGGAGAAAACCACCGGAAACGATAATTATTCCATATTATTTACTTCTGGAACAACGGGAAAACCCAAGGAAGTGCTGTATACAAACGAAAAATCTGTAAACGGTGCATTAAGTATTCTCTACCAGCTTGGATTGTTTAATACACCCGCTAAATTAACTTCCAGTGATACTATATTATCTCTTATCCCATTTTACCACATATGGTCATGGGGGTCTGCTTTTCATGCTGCGTATCTGGGTGCAGATTATATAATCACCGGAAAGTATAATCCGGAGAATGTCCTGGATGCAATAAAAGAGAATAAGGCAACGTGGATAAATGCTGTACCAACAATGGTTTATGACCTCTTATCCCATGATAGGGAAAACAGGCTGGATGGAATAAAAATGTTAATAGGCGGTTCCCCTATAAGCAAAAATTTGGCGGAAAAGTTAAATGCAAATGGGATTAAATTTTCAACAATATATGGTGGAACCGATATGCTTGCCACATCTATTTCACTTGGGAGGCCGGATCAGCATGAATCTTTAAGGTCTGTAACATATCCTGTTCCAATGGTAAGTGCCACAGTCAGGGATAATACAGGGAATATACTGGAAAACGGAACAATAGGAGAGTTGTGGATTAATGCCCCATGGCTTCCGGAAAAATACCTTAATAGGCCAGAAAATCATGATTATGAAAACGGGTGGTTCAAGACAGGTGATGTTGGTGAAATGACACCCGATGGTGGAATAAAAATCCTGGACCGTGTGAAGGACGTGGTTAAAAGTGGTGGAGAATGGATCCCAACGTCGATCATAGAATCCCTGATATCTGAGTTTCCAGGAATAGAAATAGTGGCTGTTACCGCCATAGCTGATGAGAAATGGGGAGAAAGGCCCATTGCATGGGTCAAAGCTTCGGAAGATATTGAAATTGAAGAGATCAGGCAATTTATGGAAACTCACGCCTCAAATGGAAATATTAACAAGTGGTGGATTCCGGTTGAGTTTATTATCATAGAAGAAATGCCTATGACCAGTGTTGGAAAAATAGACAAAGCAAAGCTCAGGGAAATGAAAAAATAATTTCAAAATGTTAATTTTATAAAGGGGATTATGAGTGTAATAATTGAAATTGCGGCAACAGCAGTGAATGCCAGAGCAAAATTTCCATATATTGAGAACATGAATCCCATAAGGAGGGGGGAAACCGTACCGCCTACCTGTGAACTGAAATTCAGTATGCTGCTGGATGAGGCAAGATTGGCATCACTCCCGCTAAAGTCAGATGCCATTCCCATTGAAGGGCCTGCATAGAGACCATAAAACATTCCGGACAGGAATGATATAATAAAAATAGCAGAAACAGGAGCGTAGTTTATATAAATTATTGTAACTGCAAGGGCGACTACTGGCAATACAGATACTATGGATTTTCCATGCTTCATCCTTCTTGAGATCATCCCGCCCAGGGGAGATGTGATAATTCCACCTGCGGCAGGAATCCACGCATATAAGTATGCGCTGGAATATGGCACAATATGGTCGAATACAATAAATGTGGTGAAAAGTGTTATAAATCCTATATATAAAAACCCTGCAGAAAATCTAATCATGGCTACATAAATTATCTTTCTATCAATTTTTCCATGCTTTGCCAGTTTATTATGTTCCGGCTCCCTTAAAAATACAATGTTCAGTATTGTTGCAATAATAAGTATTGACAGAATAACAATGAATGCAAAATGGAAACCTATAGAAAGTGTGCGGAGTATAAGGTATTCCCCCAGTGATGCTCCTATAAAAAATCCCGTCTGGTATATTCCTACAAAGGTTGCCCTGCTGGATTGTGGAAGCCATTTCTGTATAACTGAAGTGTCAGAAAGGTATACTGTTGCAGAGAAGCTTCCAAGCAATATCTGTATAATGAAAATGCCTGTATAGGAGTCTATAAAAAAGTAGAATAATGAAAATGACAGAACCATCAAAATAAATGATATTTTAGCGACCTTTGATACACCCACACGGTCCGAAATCATTCCGGCAGGAATCTGGAATACCGTGTAACCAAGCCAGTATGCAGTTATCAGTAAGGAACCAAGATATACAGATATATTAAGGGATGATACCAGCAGGGGTATAAGTACAGGAATAAAAAATCGCAATGTTGAATTCATTGAAAATGACATTATTGAGGAGCCAAGAATTCCGCTGTAATGCCTGTTATTTCCACCAGTGATATTGAATGCCATCTCGTTTGTAATTTATAAACACTAATTAATATTTTACCAATAAACGGCAATCCTGACTTGCCTGCAGGAGTGAAAATATGCCCATAAAAGGTTTTATGTTCCACTGGAAATTATTAATTAGACAGTTTATAATGAGCTATAATGAATTCTATTCAGAAAATAGAGGTCCCCATAGAGATCAGGGCACTGAAAACTGCCAATGTATACAGTATTAATGGAGATTATAACTACATTGTTGATACCGGCATGTCCGAAAATGGATACAGGCAGATTGCGAATACTATTGACCTTTCACGTATAGATATGTGTATAATTTCACATCTGCATATAGACCATATAGGCGGGGCCCTTTATCTGGAAAAAAATCATAACATACCTGTATATATATCAAAAAATGACTATGATACAATTAAAAATATGGTAGACAACAGGCAGGAATATTTCAGTGAATACAGAAATTTAATGATATCTAATGGTGTGCCAGAAGAGTTATTCAGTAATATAACAGAAGGAAATCCTGTCATGAAATTTATGGACTATTATGCATCATTGAACCTGAACATAATAGGCAATATGGCTATGAAAGATACAGATATCATAGATGTCCCAGGGCACTCGCCCGGTTCTGTTGCTATATACCTGAAAGATATCCGTGCAATGGTTACAGGCGACCATGTACTTAAAAATATATCTCCAAATATTAGTGTTTACAGAAATAATGTAGACTACCTTGGAATGTATATTGAAAGCCTCAAAAAAATTCAAAATTATGATACTGAAATTGCATATCCGGGGCATAGGGACACTTTTACCAATTTTGCAGAGAGGATTGATCAGATCATCCAGCATCACGAAAAGAGGATGTATAAAATATCCTTAGAATTAAACACCTGGAAAAATGCCTTTGAGCTAGCATCCTCCATAGCATGGAGCAGGGGGCGCAAAATGGATGATATGAACAACATGGAGAAAAATTTTGCTATACTTGAAACCGTTGCGCATCTGGTACATATGGAAAGAACAGGCAAGATAGATTCAAAATATTCCGGAGAAACGATTTTATATCATTCTATTGCCGGGCAATTTCCACCAAACCAACAGGTGGATTAACCTCTTATAGTTTAATCCATATATATGCCAGGAATCATCATAATTCGAAGGCATTGGAATAGCAGGAGATTATTATTAATTATAGAATATGTTTATATATATGTAATTCCAGTTTAATTCAAATTGCTACTATAATCCGTGCAACGTCGCAATTCATAAAGATAAATTACACAGTAAAATTTTTATCTGCTATATCCAGCACATTATCCAGTTATCTCTATAATTATAAAATATGTTTCGTAAATTTCATATTTATGAATTATGTGTAACAAAAAATTTTTTATGTTTTAAAGTTATTATAAAATGATAAAAATGGAAGATATAGTGACAATTGCAAAAATGGATAGTGAAAAGAGAAAAGAAACAATGATGAAATTATTCAGTGATATGTTTAAAGAAGACGATTCCAAAAAGGTAGAAATGATGAAAAATTTAATCACAGCTATGAACAAGACGGATGATGCCACATATATAGGGCTTTGCACCACAAATATCAGCATTGCATCTGGCATGGAGGACGACGAGTTGAAAGCATTTGTGGCTTTAAGAATGAAAGCAAATTCAGAACTCCCGGCTGATATTAGAACAAGGGATCTAAATATGATCCAGTCTGCAATGGGTAAGGTACCCTCATCTGTCTCTCAAAGACTTGCTAAATTTATGGCATAATAAGCCAGCAATTTTTTTATATATTTGCTATCATTTTATAATATTGCTCTGGACCTGCCATATAATACAGAAATTAGATCACTTCTTTATAATATTGATTTTGGTTATCCGGCCGGTCTCCATGCATTTATCCTCATAAATCGGTGCATAAAAATTATATTTCTGCCGCACCATTAATTTTAAAGATGGAGAGGAATACAAAATAATTATTTTTCAAACTTTATATAATTGTAACAGTAATTTCCAAAACATTTAAAAGCAGTAATTAATAGAGATATGTCTTATAAATAAGTATATACGATTTATGAATATATATGACGACGTAAGACTATAGGCAACCCGGCCTTTAATGGGCTCCGGATATAGCATATTGCGTGTCACATTGCAATGACCATCCGATCAGGGGCTGGGCTTCGAATTCCCCGTGGGTCAGGAAATTATGAAACGTGATTAATATCCGTTAAACCGGGGAAAAGTTTTAAATTGTTTTAAGAATTAAAAAAATATTGGTGGATTAAATTACCTGCTCTACTATTTGCTTATATAACATTTTCAGTTTTTCAATTGCATCCGTGGATTCACGTATTGCATATACTTTCAAAAATTCTTCCGGGTCTTTATACAGGATATAAACATCGCTATTTGTTGAATAGATTAATAATTTCGATGGGAGCTCTATGCCGATTTCGGGGTTTTCTTTCATCAATAATGTGCCTACCACCGGAGAACCAAATAATATTAAAGTTTCATTTTGCATTTCTAATCCTGCGTTATCAGCATTTTTTCTGTGGTCTACTATAGAGAATACCGTTATACCCTTCGATTTAATGAAATCAGTGGCTAGTTTCACAGTCTCTTCGAATGTGTGTACACTTTTGTATTTTAGAAACATAAGGTATTATTATTAATAGATATAAATATTTATTTGAATTATTGCACAGAATACATGTTTTTATTCCCGCTATAGAAGCCATAAAAATATAAATTGTATTATTGCATATTGAACTATGACATGGAGAAAAATATTGGGAATAAAAGCTCTGGAAAACTCAGGCAACCATGTGTCAATTAATCTTGGAGATGGCAAAGTAGTTTTCATAACAAAGCAAAATGGAAAGCTGTACGGTATCAATGGAATATGTTCCCACCTTAAATGTATTCTCGGCAATGTGTCTGAAGATGGCAAACATGTTGTATGCCCATGCCACAATGCAAAGTTTGAACTTGATACCGGAAAGATGGTTGAGCCTCCGTTTATAGCACCCCAGACCCCGATGGAAAAATACACACTGGAAACATACAATCTGAGGGAAGAGGGCAACTTTATTGAAATTGAAGAGTAACCATATACCAGAAAAGTATCAGATAAACAATGAAAATTAAAATTATTTTTCTTTCTTTTTTATAAAATTATTTATTCTGTCTTTCGTTTCTTCCCCGGAAAATAAAATACCGAATAATGCAGCCTCATAATCCAGGTTAGTTTTAATATGTGACGATGAAGTATTGTTTACCGCACGTTTTGCCAGTTTTACAGTATTTTCAGGTTTGGTATTGATTATTTGCCCTAGTCTTGTAGCTTCTTCCAGTGCATTGCCTGCCAGAATGTCTACAAGCCCGAACTCATATGCAGTCTGTGCATTTAACCGTGCACCGGTCAGTATCATATACAGTGCCCGATTTCTTCCAACCACATGTGGGAGTATTACATTGCCGCCTGCACCTGCGTTTATGCCCAGCCCGATTTCTGGCTGGCTTAACTGGGCATCGTTGCTGCATACTCTTATATCAGTTGAAAGTGAAAGTTCAAGCCCGCCGCCAAATACGTATCCATTTAAAAATGATATTACCGGCCATGTGTATTCCCGGAAATAAAGTGCGAGTTCATTCAATTTCCTGTGAAATTCATAGGCTTCTGATGGATCCAGCTCCGGAAATTGCAATACATCTGCTCCTGCTGAGAAATTCTTTTTTCCACCAATTACAATTGACCTGCATGTGCTTTCCATATCAGATAATGCACTGGAGATGTCATTTATCATTTCAACGGTAATGGTATTCAGGTGGTCTTCCCTATCAAAATAAATGAAACCCGTGCCATTTTCCTCTTCTGTTTTTATGGTTTTATATGGCATAGTTATATAACATAGCCATTTAAATAAAGATTTGGGAGTGCTGATAATATATTTATACTAGTTAGACATGTCTAATAAGACATATATGGAGAATATTGATAAGGGTGATATTACAAGAATAGTGGCCCTGATGGCGTTTGCAGGGACGTTGATTGTTTATGTGGAAACAATGATTGTTCCGGCTATTCCTGTATTTATCACTTTTTTTAATACCACATATAACAATGTCTCATGGATTCTCACTGCTTACCTTATTACAGGTACAGTAGCTGCAGGGATATTCGGAAAACTTGGTGATGTGTTCGGTAAAAGAAAAGTGTTTTTAATTCTTTCATTAATTTATGCAATTTCTGTTTCAATGGGGGGATTTGCTACAAGCCTTGATGAGTTAATAGCTATAAGGATAATTCAGGGCATTGGATTTGGCATGTACCCTCTGGCTTACGCAATAATCAATGATGTCGTCCCGAGGTCGAGGCTTGCCCTTGCACAGGGATTAATGAGTGCAACCTTTGCTGTAGGTGCCGGCATGGCTCTGGTTATCGGAGCATATATTACAGAAGCCTATAGCTGGCAGTGGTCCTATCACGCAATTGCCCCTGTTGCCTTTGCATTATTCATATTATCTTATTTCTTCCTGAAAGACAACACCGCGCCTGCAAAGGAAAAAATAGACTTTGCCGGGGTCGCAATAATGGCATCAGGGCTGGTAATGCTCATATTCGGATTGTCGGAGGGAAATACCTATGGATGGCTCTCCCCTCTCATATTATTTTCATTCATATTTTCCATTGCTGCATTTTACGCATTTATAAAATATGAACTTGCAAGCAGGTATGCGTTCATAGATATGCATTTATTGAAACGCAGGAATATATTAATAGCAAATTTTGTCGGGCTACTCACCATGGCAGGCATGTATTTCCTGTTTTTTACTGTTCCAACATTGCTTCAGGACCCTGCCCCCTCCGGATTTGGAAAATCTATTTTCACATCGGGCCTGATTATGCTTCCTGCAACAATCCTTGCAATGGTATTTGCTCCTGTTGCCGCCAGGGTCACCGATGCCCGTGGCCCTAAAATTTCCATATTAATCGGCCTTTCAGTCAGTTTTATAGCTTTTATACTTTTGATCCTGGACAGATCAACTATCCTGGATATCATAGAAGCCGCAACAGTCCTGGGTACCGGTTTTTCCTTTGTCCTGGTGGGCATCATTAATCTTCTATTGATATCAACACCGAAATCAAAATCCGGAGAAGCAACAGGCATGAACACAGTATTCAGGGAACTTGGAATGACAATAGCGCCTGCATTGGGCGGAACATATGAAACAATGTATTCAGTCAGGGTAATAATAGGATTAATACCCTACAGATTCAATGGATTGCCGTTTATTCCAATTACCTATGGATTCCCATCCGCTACAGCCTATAATTTTACCTACATCACAGGTATAATATTCCTCCTGTTTGCAGTGCTGCTAACAACCCTTATAGTGGAGAAAAAAGGTGATAATAATGAAAATGTATAAAAAATTAATAACTGGATTTATAGTTTTATCTATGGTAATGCTTGCTATCGGCGCATCTGGATTAATGTCCTCAGGAGATGCAATACACAATAAAACTGCACCGGCAACGGTTGCAAACAATGAGCTTACAGTAACTTCTGTATCATGGTTTGCTCCTAATTCAACTGAATTGCCATCACCTGGAAGCAATGGCATACCACTTTATGTCACATTTGAATCCTACACAGATATTGAAAATGCTAATGTGTCCATGAATCTGTCCGCCTATAAATCACCATTTACATATGCTTACATAAACGGCCCGGACAAAAACGTGCGTACATACAATCGGATTCCAGAAATTCAGGCGGGGCACTCATATATGATAATGCAGCTGGTTAATATAAGTAAAAACGCCAGTGGATCTTTCTATGATGAAAACATAAGCTATAATAATTCCACAATGTCAGGGAACACAGTGTTCACAATTCCTGTTGGGAAACCGGATGTAAGCGTGATATCGTATACTACAAATCCACCGGTAATCTATCAGAACGAGAAATTCATTAAATTAACAATTTATACAGAAAATACAGGTACATCTGCGATGAAGAATGTGAATTTCAATATAACGTCCATGGATTACAAGGTTGTATCACCGGGAAATTATTCAATTGCATACTATCCTGCCGGAACGTTGATGAATTTCACATTTTATATAAATGCTAAAAATGTTACGGGGACAATTCCTGTATATTTCCATATTAACAATGTAGTTTATACCATCAATACATATATACATGGAAGTGAAGAGAAAAGTTTAACAGTGGCTGTGGAAAATAAGAACCTGGTTTCCGATACAAAAAAACAGCTTCTGACATTTTATCTGAACAATACGGGGAATAAGGTATATAGAGACCTTGAGATACATATGCTTTCGCCCGGTGTTTTATCCATACACGTATCATCATCAAATCCACTTGGTGCGCTTACTGCAAATAATGTAACATTTGCACAGCTCCAACCAGGGCAGAGCATTAAGGTAACCTACATAATAGATACATCTACCTCCGCTGCCGGAACTTATCCTGTGCAGTTGCTTGTAGAATATCATTTCAATAATACTGCAGAAACGTTCAATAAAGTGTACACTTACAACCAGAAAATTGTTCCTACAACAACACAGCAAATAAGCAACACATTGACTGAACCGCTATATGCGGGCATGGCGGCACTTATAATTATCATTCTTGGTGCAATAGGGGCAGCAGTGCTGCACACAGGAAAGAAAAACAGGAAATCGAAAAATGCTGGCAGTAAAAAAGCTAAAGAGAAAAATAATAATGGTTCCGGGAAGAAACCATAAATATTTAAATATCCTGGAAATTGGTTTATATGAACGATTATTCCCTTAGAATACTTTACATCCTGAACCTTGAAGATATGACAGGGTACGGCCTTTCCAGAAAACTCTATAATTCTGCAACGGGAAAAAATATCTCAAACGGAGCACTGATTCCGGTATTAAACAGGTTGTTATCGGATAATTTCATAGATTTTTCCGTTAGAAATGGGAAGAAATATTATCATTTAACAGAAAAAGGGAAAAAATTTGTGGGAAATGTTCTAGACCTCAATGAGGAAGTACGGGACCAGGCAATTTTTGATGCCATTGACCGTGAATTTCCATATATAAATGTGTTTACAGATGTTGAGGATTACACATTATTAAAAAATATTATAAAGGATATAGGGCATCCAATAATAGAGATAATCCGCCAGGCATTCTACCTGGGAAAGAAGAACGATCAGGAAGGAATAGAGCTAATAAAAACTATGATGGATGAATTGCTTGAACGTGCCAAAGAAAGAAATTTACGCAACAATAAATAATATGGTGTTTCTTGCTATCTGGAAGTCTTAGGCGATATAAATGTAAACAGATATAGTTGGGTTCCATAACATTCTGTTTAAAGGCAGGATAAAGTACATAACAACTACAGAGAAATAAATTTAGTTAGACCTCCATCGATTTCGCTGCTTAACTTAATCACCAGTGAAAAATTGCGGGTGCAGGCACCTATTAACAATTATTAAATATAATTTCAATATGGCAATCCATATGGACGAATACAGGACAACGAAGATATGCCCACAATGCGGATCACTGAGAATTAACTGGATTGCAGGGGGCATCGCAGGGCCAGTATACAAATGCGAGGAATGCAATTATGTTGGTGTTTTCGTACTTGAAGTCAAGCTTAAAGACCTGGAAAAATTCCAGAAAGAAATAAGGGAAGGAAAGAAGTAGGGGAATATATGATTTTGCTTCTTGATGGAACTTCTGACTCAAGGAAACTGGGTTCAGAACTTGTATCTGATGGCTATTCGATAATAGCCACTGCAACCACAGAGGAAGGTGCAGAAAAGTTAAAAAAGGAAAATATTCAGGCAATTCAAGGAAAACTTGATTATGAAACCATTATTTCAAAATGCAGGGAACTTTATATAAATGCCATAATAGATGGGTCACACCCATATGCAGATGCAATGCATGAAAATGCAATAAATGCATCCATAAAACTTGGAATTCCACTTATCAGATTTGAAAGGGAAATGGTGAAAATAAAAAGTAACAGGATCATATACGCAGATAATTATGAAAAAGCTGTGGCTCTCGCCGGAAAAATAGGCAAAAATATTTTTGTGACCACCGGGGTAAGAAATATAGCAAATTATAAGGGGCTTCTTGAGAGCCATAATGTCTATTTCCGCGTTCTTCCTGACCCGGATGGAATAAAAGCATTAATTGATATGGGTGTAAGAAGAGCCAGTATTGTTGCAATGGAGGGAAACTTTACAGAAAGCCTTGACAGGGCAATAATGGAATATTATGGAATTGACACAGTTATTACAAAGGATAGTGGCTTCAATGCTGAACCCAAAATTCTGGCAGCCCTTTCCCTTGGAATTAATATAATAATTATTTCCAGGAAAAACTATAGCTGGGAGAATACAGGGCATACAACATTAGAAATAACAAAGATTTTAAATCATTATGGAATAAAATAGAATATGTCCAGTACTCTTAGCCCGGCAGAAATTTACAGAAGGAGCTTTACCTTTATAAAGGAAAAGATGGGGCTTGACAACTCCCTTAAATCCAGTATAATTACCCGTGTTGTGCATGCCACTGCAGATTTTGAAATTGGAAAATCCATGGTATTCTCATCATCATTTGAGGATTCTTTATCTGCAATTGAGAATGGAACTATGGTCATTGCAGATATAAATATGGTTATGTCCGGAATTTCAAGATATAACAATAAAAAATGCTACATTGGGGATAAAGATATTGCAATGGAAGCAAAACGTACCGGAATTTCAAGGTCGTACCTGTCTATGTCCAGAGCCTGCAGGGATAATCCTGAAGCCGTATATGTTATAGGCGATGCTCCCACTGCACTGGAAGCATTGATTGATTCCATTGATGCTGGCATATGCTTTCCCAGGCTTGTTATCGGTGTTCCGGTGGGATTTGTCTCCGCCCTTGAAATGAAATCCAGATTGCTGGCATTTCAGGGAAACTTTATTACAAATTTAAGCAATAAGGGGGGGTCTGCAGTGGCAGCTTCCATATTTAATGCAATGGTCGTGTATTTACATGTATATTGAAAATCCTGACAGGACAAACTTGAGGTACGGTTATACCACCGGAGCCTGTGCAACGGCTGCTACCAGGGCAGCATTGATCATGATGGTTACAGGGAAAACTGTTGATTATGTTGAGATTAACCTGCCGGCTAAAAAAACTGCCCGCTTTTTAATTGAAAATCCCGAAATATATGAAAATTATTGCATAGCATCGGTAAAGAAAGATGGGGGGGATGACCCGGACGTTACCACAGGCCTGTATATTTATTCCAGAGTTGAATATTCAGAAAAACCAGGTATAGAAATTACCGGTGGTAATGGTGTTGGAGTGGTAACCAAAGAGGGACTGCCAATAAAGCCCGGAAATCCAGCAATAAATCCTGTTCCGCTTAAAATGCTCCGTGCTGCAGCCACAGAAGTGCTGGAGTCCTATGGAATTCGACATGGGCTGAAAATCACAATATCCGTGCCCGGTGGCGCTGAAGTAGCAAAGAAAACATGCAACCCTAAGCTTGGAATTCTTGGAGGAATTTCTATACTGGGCACCAGGGGCATAGTGATACCGTTCTCTGATTCTTCATGGAAAGCCTCAATAGTGCTGGGAATCAGGGTTGCTTCCCGCCTGGGTATGGATACTCTGGTTTTCAGTACCGGTGGAAGAAGTGACACTGCAGTCCATAAAATTTTCCAGGATTTTAAGGAAGAACAGTTCATAGAAATCGGTGATTTCCTTGGCTTTTCTGTAAAACGGGCGGTGGACACAGGAATCAGGAATCTTATAATTGCAGGAATGCCCGGAAAAATATCAAAACTGGCAGATAACAATATGGACCTTCATTCTTCAAAGAGTTCCGTCAATTTTGATTTTCTGGCATCTATCGGGAAAAAAATAGGATACCCGGATGAAATTATTTCCAGAATAAGCCATGCAAATACTGTATTGAATGTAATGGAGATAATAAACTATGATAGTATATTCCTGGATGCCATTAAGGAAAGATCCATAGAAAACATCAATCAAATTACAGGAAACAAAATTAAAGTAGATATAGAAATTATAAAAAATGAATATTGATAATTTAAAAAAATATTAGTATTCGCCCTCAACATCCACTTCTTTTGTGGTGTCAAGCAACGCATCAGCGGATATTAAAGCCTCTTTCGGTGCACTCTTTAATCCTATCACGAAGAATATTGCAGCATATATTGCAAGAACCACATAGTCAAATGGATATGCTATTATGTTCAACCCTCCGGTTGGTGTTCCGCCTACATAGGAGAGGATTATCATTCCTGCTATGTATACAGGTATCCAAACAGAGTTGCGAATATTCAGTCCCATAAAATGCTTTCTGCTGGCCTGGTATATGAATACAACTGAACCTGCAAGCACGGCGCCAAGTGCGTAAAGTGTTGTTGGGAATGTTGCCCAGTAGATTAAGAAAGTTGCAACTTCAAATGAGACAAAGGCCCATGCCATAGGGTGCGGGATTTTAAATGGCCTTTCCACATTTGGATACAATCTTCTCAGTACAGGAAGTGAAATTGATGCCACCGCAAAGTTTGCCACTGCCGCGACTACCACGAAATCAACGAGTGCATACCATGAAGGCAACGGAAGAAGGAATATAATTGCTAGGACCAGTGCGAGTATCAATGCAAAGTAAGGTGCACCGTGTTTTGTTGTTTTTCTAAATCCTTTAGGCAGTGCATCCTCTTCTGAATACCCAAATATAATTCTGCTTGCTCCTGTCAGGTATACTCCAAGGGTGCCTCCAGGCGAGAATATGGCAAATAAGAAGAATACAACTACCATTCCACCAAGGAGGTCTGCTTCAGCTACGGTCATTCCTGGAATTATATTAGCATGTATAATAGAGGAAAGTGGAGATCCCAGGGCCGCTACAAAACTCCAATCTCCTGTCTGTATTCCAAATCCTGCCCAGCTAACTGTCCCTACTATTACCACTGCCATTGCAATATATAAAAGTGATTGTACTGCCAGTACTGTTCCTATAATTTTAGGCATTGTCTTGCCCGGGTTTTTCACTTCCCCTGCCATATCAGCTACCTGCCTGTAACCGCCAAAGGAAAATAATATTCCAGAGGCAGGGATTGCGATGAATAAACCGCCAACTGATGGCATGAATCCAGCAAATCCTCCTGCACTGCTCGCTCCTACGAGGCCAGATGTGAAATTGCCCCAGTGCCATATAAACATTGGAAGTATTACGATAAACGCAACAACTACCCCAATCTTTACCCATGTTAGAACTTTATTGAATTTTCCGAATCTGGCAATGCCCACCATATTCAATGCAAAGAATCCCAGCAGAAGCAGAATTGCCAGCAGTATTCCATAGCCTGTAAGGACTCCCGTTGTGGAATCATACAGGAATGGGAAATATAAAGATGCATATGTTGATACTGCAACAGCTTCTATAGCAGGTATTGTTGCAGCCCAGATAAGAAGCCCCCAACCTGACATAAATCCTCCATATGAACCGTATGAGTAATATGCTACCCTTGCACTTATACCCGATCTGGGAAACATTGCTGCATATTCAGCAAATGGAAGTGTTACCAGGATAATGAAAATCGCGGCAATAATCCATGATATTATAATTGCGGGGCCAGCATATCCTGTTCCACCTGCAGCTGCGAATAGTATACCGGAACCTACTGCTCCGCCCACTCCAAACATAATGGCTTCATGTGTGCTCATTCCCCGTCTCATTCCAGTTTTGGTACGCTTTCCCAAAACTTTATTATCTACATCTTGCATAACAATAGATACAGGGAGCTTATTTAATACTTTCGTCAAAATTATGAATTTCGTTATTTTTTTTATAAAAATGAAATTAATTTCGACATACATAAAATCATTGATAAATACTCAAAGATTTTTTCATATAAAATTTACATATTTATACATTGTATCATAGTATAGAGATAAATTTATTCTGCAAATAATTCGAAAGCCCATAATAGATATGAGTAATATTATTTATATAGTGTAAAAATATGAGTTATAATGACCGTATTAAGCCAGGCTGACTATGAGCGGTTTACGTGGAAACACCGAAAACTATTATTTTCCTATGGGGTAACGGTGATTATAATAAAAATCGCTACAGGATATTTGAATCTGAAAATTGGCATAGGCCTAAATGATACTTTAACGGTACTTGCTATAGCCGGGTTCCTGTTCCTGGTTGAATTGGTCTTACTTTATAATTATAAAAAATCTATAGAAAAAATGAATAGGGAATTATAAATATGGCTTAAAGCCCATCTATAATTTTCACAAGCGAGTCACCAAATTCCTTTGTCCCCATTGCCGGAACATCAAAGAATTTAGCAAGGTCCTTTGTGACTTTCTTTGTCTCTATAGCTTCCCCTATAGCTTTTTCTATCACATCAAATGCTTCGTGCCAGTTCAGGTATTTAATCATAAGCTGCGCTCCTCTTATCAATCCCAGCGGGTCTGCTACATTCTGCCCTGCATATTTCGGTGCGGTTCCATGCACTGCTTCAAACATTCCTGCATCGTCTCCAACATTTGCGCCGCCTAGAGTCCCGATATTTCCTATTAATGCACCTGCTGCATCAGAAATATAATCCCCATCTATATTTGGAGCTAATATCACTTCATAGTTTTCAGGCCTTGTTATTATCTGCTGGAACATATTATCAGCTATCATGTCATTTACAAGTATTTTACTTGAATCATCGGTTGATGTATAATTGCCGAATTCGTTTTGAAGGGTTTCGTATGCCCATTCCCTGAATGCACCTTCAGTATATTTCATTACATTTCCCTTATGCATTATGGTGATCTTCTTTTTGTTGTTTTCAATTGCAAATTTTGCAGCTGCCCTTGTGATTCTCTGGGTTTTATATTTGCTCATAGGCTTTATTCCAATTCCGGAATCATCGCTTATATCAACCTGTAATTTGTCTTTGAAAAATTTTCTAATTTCAGCAGCCTCTTTGCTGTCATACTTATACTCAATTCCGGTGTAAAGGTCATCTGTATTTTCCCTGAATATGGTTAAATTTACATTTTCGGGGTGTTTGAGTGGGCTTTCTAAACCTTTCATAAAACTAACAGGCCTTATATTTGAATAAAGGTCGAGCATAACTCTTATCCTTACATTGATTGACTTAAAACCAGTACCTATAGGTGTTCCAAGCGGCGATTTTAACAGTACACGGTATTGTTTTATTGCCTCCTGTGATTCTTCCGGGAAACGATCATTTTTCTCTTTCAGTGCTTTGTCCCCTACAAGAATTTCTTTCCACTCTATTTTTTTATTTTTGTATGCCTTTTTAACTGCAGCATCCACAACTTTCCTCGTTACATCCATGATTTCTGGGCCTATGCCATCACCGTCTGTGTACAGAATTGTCGGATTATCGGGCACTTTCCACTTTCCATTTTCAAATGTTATTTTTGCCATAAAAACCTATGTATAATTATCATATGAATTATTAATATTTCTGTTATTACCAATCAGTTGAATTGCTTTAAACACATACTCATTTTTTAATTTGTTGCCTGCTCCTGCCAAACAACCTTACTTTGCTATATCCTGGAATTATTTGTTTCGCTTTCCTGATGTAGCCTCCGGATTCCATGACATGCTTTATGCCATAAATACCTGAAACCAGCGCCAGAACTGCAAGGCTTATTTCTATTGCATGAAGGCCAAGATAACTGATCGTAATGAATATTGTAGCCATGCCTATCAGTGGTATGATAAAAAAATACTTCTGTTCCCTCATATGTTTGGGATTTTCTCTTTTTACCTTTCTCCAGAGCATTATTGCTGAAAAATCTATTATTGAATATGCTATGAGCACGGATACATTTGACGCTTCTATTATTGTTGCAAAGCCAACAAAATAAACGAATAATAAGCTAATCGCCATAGAAAGCAATATGGAATAAAGAGGCGTCCCAAATTTATCTATCCTGCCGAAGGTACCGGGTATTTCCCTATCCCTTCCCATCGCGTAGAGCACCCTGCTGGTACCCAGTATGCCTGTTAATACTACACCGGCAGTTGCAGTGATTCCCCCTATAGCTACAATTATAAGAATATAGGGATTGTCCAAAACTGCTATTGCGGCTGAGAGGGGCGCTGAAGCTGATGCAAGATTGGATGATGGAATTAATCCTATTGCCACTACAGCTACAATAGAATAAAGGGCAGATGATATAATTATGGAAATGATAATGGCTTTCGGTATATTTTTTTCAGGATTCTTAACTTCATCTCCAATAGTTGTTATCCGGGAAAATCCTGTAAAAGCGAAAAATATCAGGGCAGAACCCTCCATTATCCCGGTAAATCCGTGAGGGTCGAAATTAGAAAAATCTGTTAATTTAAAATAAAATAAGCCGGAAACTACAAAAATAATCAGTATTGCGATATTTATCCCGACAAGAATAGATAAGGTCTTTGCAGAATTCTTTATGCCAAGCATATTCAGGATTGCAAACATTATGATTATAGGAATTCCAAAAACTATGAGATCTATATGAAGATGAAAAAGGGAGTTAATGTAACTGCCCGTGCTCAATGATACTGCTGAAATGGCAATCATATTGGAGAATGTCCACATTGTTCCGCCTATAAATCCGGCCGATGGGGCAAATGATTCTTTTGCGTACTCATAAACGCCGCCTTCTTTGGATATGTGCTGGGCTATTTCAGAAAAACTCAGCCCCGTAAATATAGCTATGATTGCTGAAACAAAGATAGAAATTATAATTGCCGGGCCGGCCTTCCCCGCAGCGATGCCTATAATTACGAATATACCTGCGCCAATTATCGCCCCTAAATTAATAATTATGGCTGACCGCAATCCAAGAATCCTTTTTAGGCCATATGTTTCCATGTAACGCAATATTGCCCTTTCATAAATCAATATGTTGATTCTAAGAGGTATTGTAATAGGGGTATAAGAGAGAAAAAATTTAATAATAAAGTCTAATTAATAACACATGTGCGAAGATTGTATGGATGAAAGCTGCAAATGCGATAGCTGTTATAATTACAGGCATTATTCTGCGTGCCCTGTGTGCGGGCATACAGTATTCCTTGACTGCTGCCAGGGATTTATAAAGCACAAATATGATATGGATTTTAAGCTCTAGGATGATTCAAAATAATCCTTTATGCGCTTCAATGCGTCCTCCGTCCCCTGTTCAAAATGCCCCTGTAATTTGTTTGAGAATGCCCTCAGCATCGGTGAAAGTTTTATATTCCATACAGACACTATTTTTACAGGATCATTACCGTAGAGCTGCGTTGTTTTTTCTCCAGTGAATGGCCCTTTTAAGTAATTCTCACTTAATATGAAATTATCTTCATCTTCTTTGAGCTGCATTTTCCCCTTTCCAGGAAAGGCAAACTGTACCATATAGTAATTTCCTTCTTTTTCAATGCTTCTGGTGCCATGCCAGAATTCAGGAATTCTTTTATAGTCCTTTATAAGTTCCCAGATATCCTCTCTGTCCGAGTTGACCTCTATTTCTTTTTTAAATTCCATGTGATGGGATGTATATAATATATATCAATTTTTACCGCACATATGTTTCAATGCCAACGCTTATATATACATATAAGGTTATATTTTAGGTGATTTTTTGGAAAAAAGTGAAGAAAATGAAGATTTAATAACGATATATTCTACTATGATAAAGATCAGAAAATATGAAGAAAAATTGCGCGATATCTATCTCAGCGATAAAAAACCACTATTTAACATTGCAGCCGGGAAGATTCCCGGTGAAATGCATCTTTCGGCTGGCCAGGAACCGTCGGCTGCATGGATGTCGGTTTTGCTAAGGAATGATGATTTTGTTTACAGCACACACAGGCCACACCATACTGCCATAGCTAAGGGAGTAGACCTGAACAGGATGACTGCGGAGATAATGGGAAAGCATGGTGGGTTAAGCAAAGGAAAAGGTGGGCATATGCATATTTTTGATAAAAAGGTTAATTTCGCCTGTGCCGGAATTGTAGGTTCATCTTTTCCCCCTGCACTTGGAGCAGCCCTGGCATCGAAACTCGATGGTAAAGACAGCATTGCAGTGGCATTTGGAGGTGATGGTTCATTAAACCAGGGTATGTTCCTTGAATCATTAAATCTTGCATCATTATGGAAACTTCCCGTAATTTTTGTAATAGAAAACAATGATTGGGCAATATCTGTGGAAACAAAGGATTCTACACCCATTAAAAATGATGCTATAAGAGCCGATGGTTTTGGAATGCCAGGAGTTTATATAGAAAATAATGACCCTGTAAAAATGTATAAAGCGGCAGAAAAAGCTGTTAAGAGGGCAAGGAGCGGGGAAGGGCCTACCCTTATTGCTATTGATACATACAGGTACTACGGGCATTTCGAAGGTGATCCTGAAGTATACAGGCCAAAGAACCAGGTAAAGGAACTTCTTGCAAAAGACCCCATAAAGATAATGGAATCCGACCTGCTTAAGAAGGGCATTATCTCAAAGGACGAAGACGACAGGATAAATAATTCGGCTATGGAAGAAATAAGCCAGGCATTTGCATTTGCAGAAGACAGCCCTCTTCCGGTGGGAAGCGACTCCATGGATGACGTGTATGCTCCTGTAGACTATTCAATAGAACCCACAACAAAGGGCAGAAAACTTCCGGTTTACATGGCAATTTCAGAGGCAATATCCCAGGAGATGGAGGGAAATAAAGATGTACTTTATATGGGTGAAGATGTGGGAAAATATGGCGGAATTTTTGGGGCAACAACCGGCCTGTTTAAAAAATTTGGGGCTGAACGTATAAGGGACACTCCAATAAGCGAATCAGCATTTATTGGCTCGGCTGCTGGACTCGCTGCTGCCGGGAAGCGACCTATAGTTGAGCTGATGTTTTCAGATTTTGTCGGCGTAACACTTGACCCCATAATGAACCAGATAGCAAAAAACCATTATATGTCTGGCGGCACTGTAAATATGCCTGTTGTCATTACCACCGCTGTTGGAGGCGGCTATGGTGATGCAGCACAGCATTCGCAAACGTTGTATTCACTCTTCGGGCATCTTCCCGGGCTTAAGGTAGTGGTACCTTCAAACAGCTATGATGCAAAAGGGTTGATGGTATCTGCAATAAAAGATAACAACCCGGTTGTCTATATGTTTCATAAGGGGCTTCTGGGATTGCCATGGATGCCATATCCACAATCTACAGTGACCGAAGTACCTGAGGAAGAATATACTGTCCCAATAGGAAAAGCCAGAATTGCCAGGGAAGGAAAAGACATAACAATAATCGGTATAGGCGCTACGGTGCATATGGCAATGGAAGCTGCAATGGAGCTTGAAGAGAATGGAATTAACGCTGAAGTAATTGACCTGAGAAGCATAAAGCCGCTTGATACTGATACTGTTATAAGGTCTGTCGGGAAAACCGGATCACTGCTTGTGGCTGATGAAGATTATGCTGCATTCGGGCTTGCATCGGAAATTACATCGGCTGTAAGCCATGCCCTCTTCGGGAAACTTGATAAGGCTCCTGAAAGCATTGTATCCCCTGATGTGCCTGTGCCCTATAGCCAGCCAATGGAGAAATACTGGCTTCCGGACACACAGAAAATTGTAAACAGAGTTATGGAGATGTTCAAAAAGTGATAATAAAAGTTCCGGAATTGTGGGATGTCCAGGGCCTTGGAAAAGCTATAATAACACAGTGGTATGTAAAAGTTGGGGATTCTATAAAGGAAGATACCCCGGTATGCCAGATTATGGCGGGCAAAGTAACCGTTGAAGTTGAAGGAAAGGCAAAAGGTAAAGTGACAAAAATTTTTAGGGATATCAACGCAGAGATAGTTCCCGGAGATGATCTGCTGGAAGTTGAAACATAAAAATTATTTGATCAAAATATTATTATTTTTTATTATGCTCTGACCTTATTGCGGCGATTGCAATTAGAGCAACAATTCCAATTATTACAATAGTTATAATTATTTTATAATCCTGTATATAATTATACAATGTTACAGGGGAGGGATTCTGTACGAAGGTTATATTTATACTGTTATCTGCACCATTTACGGTAAAATTGCCTGAGCCACCTGTTATTGAATAACCGGCTACCGAAGGAATGGTATAATTATACGTGCCGTTGTACAGAACGAATGTAATGTTATTGCCAGTTGAATACAGTGCATTACCATTGACCTGCACGCCCCATTCAGTACCGGCAGCCAAACCCTTCTCTGTAAAGGTAACATTGTATGATGGGCCGGAGGTATAACTATAATATCCTCCAGCCGATAAAGTATAATTCCTGCTATAAACTGGCTGCCCGTATTTGGAAAATAATGTAAAGTTATACGTTCCGGGATTTAGGGTTAAATTTAGATATTGCCCCGTAAAATTATATCTGCTTCCATTTAACTTTATATAAGTATTCTTAACAGTACTCTTAAAGTTAAATACCGCCACATTGCTTGAATTATACAATTCGCCGGGGGTAGTATTTCCTGTTTCTATGTGTGCCATGGGAATCATGGATGCAGAATTATAGGATACCGATACATTACAAACGCCTTCTGCCGTATCGCTTCCGTGGTTGTAAGCGTTGGATACAGCCTGGTAATTATGCCCGTTCCAGTATTCAAGGCCCATTGTAAGATTTGCCTGTATAACTCTGGTATTGGTTGAGTTTCCCGGACCGCCCAGAATTAAGCCCGCATCAGCATATAAATTATTGGGAAGAAGGTTTTGCCCGTTAACTATGAACCCGTAGTTGTGGGACACACTGGAAGCGAAGGTGAAATTTAAGGTATCATAGGTTTTCCATCCATTTCCATCATTATACTCCATATATATGTGTGGGTATCCGCTTGCTGTATAGGATACGCTTCTCAGCTTGATATTGCTATAACTGAAAGACCTGAATGTGCCGTTATCGGATGCAAAATAGTAAAGGTGCGCGGAACTGCTGTTCATTAATGTCCCATTGCCATGCATTGTACTGTTATGCATTTCTGCATTTGTAGATGTAAAATTCCAGACATTGTCTACAAACACCACCTGCCGATTGGAAGTGTTCAGCACAGCCACATTTTGAACCCAGTAATAATAGGTAGAATTCCCGTTTTGAAAGCTATAAATCAAATTTAACTGTATTCCCATATTATCAGGGCAAATGGAAATAGACGCATTGTAGGTTTTTAAATCTGTGATGTTGACAATACCTGTGAATGCTGTTGAATTGAAGGAACTGGAGGTTCCACCGGGCCCAATTCCATAATCAGCAATGCCCATAGGAGCCGGTTCTTTTGAATAATGGTACTCTGGATTTACCGTGGCTGGCGAAACACCCGGATTGTTTAAATGTGCATTAGTGCCATTGTTCATGTAAATCCCACCATATACAGAGAGAACCATAATAATTGAAATGAAAACAATAGCGAATTTATTCATTAGTTTAATAATATACCAGAATATAAAAGGCTTTTTAAAACTCTATATTTTTCGAAATAGTTAAATTAATATTAAATTCTTTATGTTGAATATTTATGGGTGAAATAAATATTAAAAAGCATGGGCATATAACTATTATTTCCATAAACAGGTATAACCGTAGAAATGCTGTGGATTATAAAACTTCAAAGATGCTTGAGAATGCTTTTCTTGATTTTAATATAGATACTGAACAGCACATAGCCATTATTACAGGTGAAAATGGCATATTTTCTGCAGGTGCTGACCTGAACGATGCAAAGGCAATGTCTCAGGAAGTTCTCGGGGAAAACGGGCCTATGGGCTTTACGAGAATGAAAATTGTAAAACCTGTAATAGCTGCAATATCAGGGTATTGCGTAGCCGGAGGGCTTGAAATGGCACTGACAGCTGATATAAGGATTGCTGATGCTGATTCAATGATTGGATTTCTGGAAAGGCGCTTCGGGGTGCCATTGATAGATGGTGGGACTCAGAGGCTTCCATTGATAATAGGCATGGGTAGGGCACTGGACATGATTTTAACCGGCAAGCTGGTATCTGCTGATGAGGCAAAGTCTATAGGGCTTGTAAACTACGTAACAGAACATGGAAAAAGCCTTGATAAAGCCATGGAAATAGCAAAACTTATGGATTCGTATCCTGCCGTTACAATGCTGAACGATCGTTTAGCCCTGCTTGAAGGGTTATCTAGGCCTCTTTGCGAGGGATTGAGAATAGAAGCAGAATATGGGAAGAAAACCATAGATAGTGGAATAGTTGAAGATGGTGCGCAAAAGTTTATTGCAGGTAACGGAAGGCACGGAAAAATAGATAAATTGTAAAAAATGATATATTGATATAGCACTGGAAACCCGGGAAGTTCAGAATAGTATACGGGACATGGCGCTATAAATAGCCGCAGTTACTTTTCCAGTTTATCATTGATCCCTGAGGCAAATTTCGCCAGATCGATACTTGAAGAGTAATCATATGACCTGCAGAGTTCCATAGTACTTGCCTCAATGGAACCTTCTGCATGAATCATTCCTGCCAGATAGAGGCTCCCCAGAGACGATATAAATTCTCTTAGTGTCTGGAATAGCCTTACACGTTCCATTGTTTCTTCTTTCTTTCTTCCTGCAAGGTATTTCATCAGAGAGGATTTCTCATTGCTATTTTCAAAATCCTCGTAGGAAGGCATAGTAGCAACCAGCCCTCCGGCTATGTCAACTATATTCTTTACAACATCAGTATAATTCTCGTTTGCGAATAATTTTCCCACATTTGTAAAGATTATATCCGGTATTGCAAGAGAAGCCTGCTTATCATATGTACAGCTATATGAGGAAGCTATAGCTGTTGCCTTTAATGTCTCCTTATAGCTTATAAGCACTGCAAGGTTTCTCCTTATGTTTGATTTATCATCAACTCCATTATATGAAGCTAGCAGTTTACCTGTGCCAATGAGGAAATCTGCCATTGCAGCCCTGTAAGATATTGCAGTGAATCTGTGGAAAGTGGGGAACATCATGGCCAGGAGCCCTGCAAAATCATATTCACCATTCAAAAATACGCGCTCCATTGGAATGAATACGTTGTCGAATATTGTTATGGTTTCAACTTCTATATTTTCCCTGCCTATCACCGACAGGGAATCATCCATTGTTGTTTCAGTTTCTTTCAGGGGGCGGGCAATCATAGTAATCCCCTTGGTGTTTGCAGGTACGGCAAAAGCAACAGCGTAATCTTTATCAGCTTCTGTCATGTTTCTCGTAGGAATCACTACAATTTCATTTGATGCTATGGATTGGGTTGTATGTGCCTTGGCTCCTGAAACATATATTCCATTTTTATCCCTCTTTACTATGTGTACGTACATGTCCGGGTCTTCCTGTTCCGATGGCCTTAATGAGCGATTCCCCTTCATGTCGGTCTGTGCCAGCGAAAGGCTCAGGTCTTTTTCAACTACATACCTGTAAAAGGCCATTACCCGGTTATAATAATCTGTTTTATATTTACTGTCTATCCTCCTGGAAACATACATAAGGGCAAAAAGGGCATCTGACCCGATGGCTTTTACTATGTTGAATTGCCCCCTGCCAAGCCTGGTAGTTTCATATATTAATTTATGCCGTACAACCAGGTCTTCCGTATTCTGCGGTATTTTATAGAATATACTTGCCTTTCCCGATTTTTTGTCTGTAAAACACATTATATTTTCATATTTGCTGTCCTGCTGAAGCCGGTAGATGCCGGATGCATGGCTGACAGGAACTCCAAGGGCAGGATGTGCAGCCACATTTTCCACACTCTTTCCACGGTAATATACAGCTCTTCCATCATTGAGGCTATTCTTATAGCTTTCCACACTCATTAACATAATAATTTATAATGATGCCTTATTTAATTTTATCCGGGGAAACTATAGTCTATTAAAATGATATATATCTTATAATAATGTTTTTGCAGCCAGCAGGTATCATACCTATTTTTCATTTACAGGAAGAGCGTCAGATTTAAATATAGTTTAATTTTATAATAACCATGGAAAAAAAGAAATGGTTTGATATCTGGCCCTACTATCTACCTTTTACAATAGATTATCCTGAAATGGACATATGGGAAATGCTGGAAAGCCCATCCAGATTATACGGGAATAAAAATGCATTGGTATATTATGGAAATAGAATAAAATACAGGGAGCTATGGCAGAACGTAAAAAATCTTTCTACATATATAAAAATGATGGGGTTTGGAAAAGGAGATAGAATCGGAATAATGATGCAGAATTCCCCCCAGTTTATAATTTCATTTTTTGCCATATCAAGATCCGGAGCCACAATTGTTTTGATGAGCCCGGCACTGGATATGGAAACTGCAGAGTATATTGCAAGAGATACGAATTTAAAAATGGTAATTACCACGGCTGAACTTTTAAAGGTGCCATGGGACCTCCATGAAAAATTCAATATTCCTGTAATATGCGGCCTGCTCAAGGATTACATTAAAGAGCTCGATATCCCTGTTCCCGAATTTGTACTTTCTGATCTGGATATAAGAGGCGTACCATGGAGCGAAGCGGTGGAAAATCGCCCTGATGCCGGGCATGTTGAGTCGGGGGCTGACGCCGAGGCATTGATAGCATATACATCAGGTACAACAGGAATTCCTAAGGGATGTGTCCATACAAACAGATCGGTGATATCCAATGCAATAGGAGCTTCCATATGGAGGAGGCTTACTTCGTCGGCAATTGAGCTGGGAGCAGCACCATTTTTCCACGTTACAGGGCTCTCATTTTCGATGCTGTCTCCAGTGTACTCCGGCGCAACAATTGCAATATTAACAAGATGGAATAGCGAGGCGGCAATAGAAGCAATTGAAAAATACAGGGTAACCCATTTTGTATCTGTAGCCCCGATGATAGTTGACCTGCTGAACCAGAAGAACCTTGAAAATAGAGATTTCTCCTCCATGCGTTTTATCGGTGGCGGGGGTGCAGCAATGCCAGAAATCCTTGCAGAGAAGATGGAAGATTTATTTCATATTCCTTTTGTAGAAGGCTATGGAATGACAGAAACCATGGGACAAACACACATAAATCCGCCGGAACACAGGAAATTGCAGTGCATTGGAATACCGCAATTTGGCTATGATGCAAAAATAATTTCCACAGAAACCGGAACCCCTGTAGAGGAAGGCACAGGCGAGATAGTGGTCAGGGGGCCAAGCCTGTTCACCGGATATTTAAATAAGCCACTTGATACCATGCAGGCTTTTGTAGATATCGATGGGCAAAAATACCTGAGAACCGGAGATATTGGATATATGGACAATGAAGGCTCATTTTTTGTTGTTGACAGGCTAAAAAGAATGATAAACCGTGCGGGCTTCAAAGTGTGGCCAGCCCAGGTGGATAGCTTAATGCTAAAACATCCGGATATACTGGAAGCCTGTGTGGTCGGCACGCCTGATCCAAGAAATGGAGAAGAGGTCAAGGCTTATGTTGTTCTTAGGGAGCCAGGAAGAAACAAGAAAATCTCTGAAATGGAAATAGTTGAATGGGCTAAAAAGGAAATAGGTGGTTATAAATATCCAAGAATAGTTGAATTCATAGAATCGTTGCCGAAAACTGCAACGGGTAAAGTTGACTGGAGAAAACTCCAGGAGAGGGAAAAATAAATTAAAATTATTTATCTCCTGAGTTGGTTTCAACTGAAGCTGCCTTCTTCTTTCTTGCCACGGTCATATATGACATGAGGGCCCCCATAACCAGAACAATCATGGAAACAAGAAGGGCGTAATGCAACCCTACTATGAACTTGCTGGATAACCCGCCCTGAAGTTTGTCAACGCCGAGGAAGACTTCGAATGTAACATACCGTGGAACTGTGGATGCAGCTACTGTAATGGCAATGACATAGCTCATCAATGTGCCTATATTTGTAAGCGTCCTCAACAACCCGGAAGAGGATCCATAAAGCTGTTTCGGCGAATTGGACATGACAGAGCTTGTGTTTGATGGCCAGAACATGGACCCGCCAAACCCGGTTATTATAGACCCTGCTATTACCACATATATCGGTGTCGATACGCCAAGGAACAGGTAAACAACTATTCCTGCGGCCATTAATAATATGCCTGTTCCGGCAAGCATCCCTGGTGCAATCCTGTCTGAAAGCTTGCCCATCTTAGGTGACAGAAAACTGGATAGAAGATAGCCTGGAACCAGAACCAGGGAAGCGTAAAATGGTGTCAATCCCCTTACGCCCTGCAAATACATTATAAGAATAAAAATTACTGATAAAAAGCCTATTGCCTGGAGTGTAGCAGCAGCAAGGGACATGGATAATTTTCTGTTCTGGAAAACCCGTGTATCTATAACAGGGCTCTTTGAGCGTTTTTCAAGAATGGCAAAGGGAATTATTATTATAAGCCCTATTATTACCAGTGCAAGATTAAAATAATTTGCGCCAACTGAAGCCACCTCAATGGCACCATATGATATGAGCCCCAGCATGGCCACAATTAAAGCCGTTCCTGTATAATCAATCTTTGTACTGGATTTTTTATTATCTTTTATGTACTTTGATGCTATGTAAAACCCTATGAGGCCTATTGGCACATTTATATAAAATATATATCTCCATCCTATGAAAGTGGTTATAATTCCACCAAGGACAATTCCAAGGACCCCGCCGATGCTCCATCCCATGCTGGTAATGCCAAATGCCCTACCCCTTTCACGGGCTGGAAAATAATCTGCAATTATGGCGTTGCTGTTAGCCTGAAGCAGTACTGCGCCGAATCCCTGTATTATACGTGAAAAAATGAGGAAGTCAATAGTAGGGGAGGCTCCTGACATTGCTGAACCTATTATAAAAATGATAAACCCTACATTAAATATCCTGCCTCTTCCAAATATATCGCCTAGCTTGCCCATCTGTGTTGTCAATGTAGCCAGAACAAGAAGATACACCAGTATAACCCATATGGTATTAATAAAAGGGGCATGGAGGTCAACTGTAAGTGTGGGCAATGCCAGTATAACTATTGTTGTATCTATTGCCGACATCAACATTCCTATTAAAACACTGACAAGAATATACGTACGTTTTTTATCCTCTACTTTATCCATCTTATTATCACTTCTTGCAGTCGGGTCACTGCAGCGGGAGTGCCAATCCCTGTTTAAATAGGCTTATGAAACAGAACGGTGATTTATACATGAAATTTAAGGGTTTTGTAAACTGTAATGAAAAACTAGATCGCTTAATTCTGCGTATGGATTTTTCGACTTTTCATTCCGCATGCCTGAAATATCAAGCTTGCCCATTGTATTCAGGATTTTCATTTTATTTGCCCTTAGAATTATATTCCTGCATACTGAATCATGCCCCCTTTGCATGTGCACTCCTGCTGCACACAGTAGAATAATGTATTGATAGGTCAGTTTTTCTATTCCGGAGCTGTTCTTCCAGTTATTTTCCAGTACCTCATGTGCCTCCCAGTAGCGCTCACCTTCCATAAGGTATACTGCAAAATCGAATGACCTTATTTCCTGAAGATAATTTATATCAGAGGTAAAAAAATATTTTCCCATGGCATTTGTTGTATATTTATTGATATTCAGGAAATAAGAAAGTTCTACCATGCCATTCTCTACCCTTAAATCATACACGAATGGATCATTTTCTTTTAATTTCATGAATAAGGAGTCTCTCTTAAGCCTGTCCATGCGCATATTATATATGTTAATATATCTTCCCGGATTCCAGTATTCCTGCATATTACCTATCCCCTCAGAAGAAATTATCAAGGCTTTCATTTGAGCTCATTTTTCCAATCCTTACGCCTATACGCCTTAATTTTCTGCTGTCTGCTTCCAGTATTTTTCCCATTAAGCCGGTGGCAATACCGTATGCGCTCTCCAGGCTTATCCTTCCGCCTGTATAAGAGCGGGAAACAATATTAAGGTCTTCCATTATCCCGATAGCAGATATCTCGCCCGGAAGCCCTGGCGCTTTGCTGAATGCGGAATCAACGGCTTTCCGGAGCAGTGGCATTATTATATTTGTGTCCCTTGTGTTTTCCGGGAGTGTTATATAACGCCCGTAATTTTTTCTTATTCTTTCTTCAACAGGGCTATTATAACGGTTCTCAGCGATTTCAACCAGATAATTATATCTGGCATTGCCAAGTATTTCTATCATTGCCTGGCGGTTTGCACCAAGTATATCTTTCAAATATTTTATGCCAGCATCGTTTAATTTTTTTGACAGGATCGATCCGATGCCGGGTATTTTTTTTACCTCCAGGGTATTGAGAAATTCCTCAACCATTGATTCGTCGATATATTTTAACCCATCAGGTTTCGCCATGTCACCGAGAATCTTTGCTATGGCCTTATTAATTGATATACCTGCGGAAACTTTCATACCGTATTCTTTGAATATCTCTTCCTTTATTTCTTCTCCAAGTTTAACTGCATCCTGGAACGTAGTGCACTCACCGGTTACATCCAGGTAAGCTTCGTCAATACTGGCTATTTCCATTTTGTCTGAATAGGTTGATATTGTATTCATAACCCTGTCTGAAAATTCCTTATAAAAATCCTTCCTGATAGGTATGAATACAGCTTTATCCTTTCCTATATTCATTGCCTGTGGCAAAGGCATGCCAGATTTAATTCCAATGGACCTTGCAATATAATTGGATGTGGCGACAGCTCCGCTATTTTCTGTTCTGCCGGAATAAACGCATACTACCACAGGCTTATCCTTTATAGACGGATCCATTATTTCCTCCACCTGTGCATAAAAATAATCAAAATCAATGAATATGATGAAGGGCATAAATATTATATGAATACTTTGAATTTAATTTTTGCCATTTAATATTCAAAGTACAAGTGAATTCATCCCGGGTTCTCCAGAATCGCGTGTCATATCCTTTATCCTGTTGTATATCTCCAGGGAGATTGTAGCCTTGTCTGCGTTCTCTATTTCTTCTTTCCTGCCCTTTGAAATAATTGTGTAATCGTTTTTAGTATCCCCGAATGGCTTTTTATCAAAGCTGTTAAGCACCACCATATCTGGATCTGATTTCTCAAATTTCTTGCTATTATAGGATTTTTCGCTTTCAAGATTAAACAGAACAAGCACTGCACCCAGAGCCATTTGCCTTATCCTGTCCCTGACTTTAGGGCGTGGTGTTAAAACCAGGTTCTGATCTGCCCCGCTATCAAGTTTTGTTTTGCTTTCCTTCATGTCAAAATCCATTAATGCCATGGGCATAATTATGTAATCATATTTATTCACGCTGATATATGTGTTTATTTCTACAATTATATCACGGAGATTGTATTTTTCCATATATGTTGCATAGCCGGGAATGTTATATTCGGAATTTCCTACATAGGTAATTATTGAGGCACCGAGCCTGAAAGCATTTCGGGCCAGCCAGTAGCCTGTATATCCCGATGACCTGTTTGTGATTACCCTTACAGGATCAATTGCCAGCTCGCTCCTGCCTGAAATTATCAGAACATTCTTGCCATTCAGGGCATTGCCATAAATAGACCTGCAAACGTAATCAATTATCCGGTCATTGTCTGCTATCTTTGCCTTTGTTTCATCGAATTCCGGATCAACAACCAGAACTCCGAGTTTTTTTAATTTCTCAATATTTTCCTTATTGACAGGATTTTCAAACATATCCCTGTGCATTGCAGGCACAACAACTATTTTATTTCCATGGCCCAGTGCATAGGAAAAAAATAGGGAAGGGATGCTATCGGATATCCCATTGGCCATTTTTCCTATGGTATTATATGATGCAGGTGCCACAAGGAGTATTGTATTTTCATCAAACATTGATATATGTTCTATATTTCCTGTTATTTGAGTAACCACAGGATTTCCGGTAGCCCATTCCATTATTGTTTGCCCTATCATGGAAACAGCCTGCTGGCTCATTGCAGATACAACAGAAGCACCTTCACGCTTGAGGTCTCTTATAAGGTCAGGAATACGGTATATGGAAATGCTTGCAGAACTTGCTATTATGATTTTTTTGCCGGATAGCATATTCTCAAAATGTGATTCTATGTAATTCATATTTTTAATAGTATTTCATGTTTTATATCTTTTATCTATTCATATTATTGATTTTATCACGGAATATTACTGAAATCAAAGGATTTTATTGTGTATATACCTGTGGCATAATTATGCTTAAATTATCCCGGTGTATCGTTAAAATATTGCCATTAAATGGCCTATTCATATTCTAAAGAATTAATTTTTCCGGATTAAATATTGCTGTTATTTAGTGGTAAAAGGAAAATGTTTTAAATTAATAAAGCATTAATTAGTTATGGAAGCTAATCCAGAACATATTATGAAAACTGCAAATATGCTTAAAATCCTTGGGCTGTCGTCCTATGAAGCACAGGCCTTTGCCTCATTAGTATATCATGGTGTGGCAAACGCTGATACTATTGCGGATACGGCCGGGATTCCCAGAACTTCTGCATATAAAGTAATGGAATCGCTTGTTTCACGGGGGTTTGCCAGGGAAACAGAGGGGCGCCCCAGAATGTTTAAACCTGAAGATATGGGGAAAATCAGGGAAAACTTCATAAACAGCGTCAACAAACTGTTTGATGATTTGAGGGAACTGCAGGACGTGCTTCCATCCAAGGGAGACCCGCAACTTGTTTTCACAATTTATGGAAGGTCAAAGGTAATGAATAAAATGGCCGAGATGTTCGATTTGACAGAGCGTGAAATTCTTATTGCAACACCGAGAATAAGGGAAATAAGGAGTGAGTTAAAGAAAAATATCGATAATGCCCTTAAAAGGGGTGTAAAAGTGGTTTTTATTACACCGCCGAATAAGAGGGTTCCGCACAACACAGAGGTGCATAGAAAAGAAGGGCTCATAGCAACAGATGTTGCAAGCGACGATTCACGTGCAATGCTGGCAGGAGCGGATCTGGATGCCTGCGGTTACACCGATAACCCTATACTCTCCCTGCACGTACTGCAATTTATTAACATGATGATGAATGATGAAGTCAAAATGTGATTTTGGTGATTTTGATAAATTAGTTGGAGGGCATGTATCAATAGCAGGAAGTATCGGGCTTTCACCGGAGAGGGCTGCTGCCTTTGGGTTCAATACATTCCAGATATTTGTTAAAAGCAACCTCCAGTGGAAATATAAGCCTGTTACTGAAGAAGAGGTGGAAAATTTCAGGGATGGAGTAAAGAAATTCCATATGGCAAAACCGGTTGTACACGCCACATATCTTTTAAACCTCGGTTCAGAAAACCGCGAACTGGTTGAGAAGTCTATGGATGACATAAAATATGAGATAGAGGTATGCAATAGAATTGGAGTTGACAGGCTGGTACTGCACCCAGGTTCCAATAGCAACAGGGAGATTGCATTAAATTCGATTATGGAATTGTTAAATTCACTGGAAACAGGAAATGTGACAATGCTTATAGAAAATTCATCTGGCAAAGGAAACACGGTTCCAGCAACATCGGAAGAGATGGGAAAAATGCTGGATTTGTCAAAAAATAAGATAGGCATATGCCTGGATACATGCCATTTCTTTGCTGGGGGTTATGATTTGAAAAATGGCTACAAAGAATCTATTGATTCACTGAGATCCAATGGTATTACAGGCCATATAGGCGCATTGCATATCAATGATTCAATGTTTGATATTGGCTCTAAAAAAGACAGGCACGAAAATATTGGGAATGGATACATAGGAGATGCTGGATTTTCAAACATAATAAATGACAGGACATTCAATAATATACCTATGATTATGGAAACTCCCGGTGGAGATGAACATTATTCAGGAAATATGGAAAAATTGAAGAGCTTGCTGGTGGTGCAATGAATATTAAAGAATTCAAACCGTATATATTCTCAGGAAACATAGTAGATTCAGTATCGCCTCCATTCGACACAATAACAATTGAACAGGAAAAAAAGCTCCGGGCTGCAAAGTATAACATTACAGCATTAAGCCTTCCGGAGTATGGAAATTCCAGTTTAACACCGGAAAAACTCATCAAAAAATGGATTGGCGATAATGTTATCTACCCTTACGGGAAAGATATTATAATAATATTGAAACAGGTATTTTACATTAATAAGGAAATTATTACAAGGTACGGCATCATATCGCTTGCGGAAATAGATAGTAGCCTGAAAGCACATGAAAGTACATTTGAAAAACAGGTTCTGGAAAGAAAAAATGTAATGATCTCACTGAACGGGGAGCCGGAGCCAATTTTCATTGTTGTGCCAGATAATGGGTTTGATAAAATGGTCAGGAGATTTGCCAGCAACCTTGAGGAAAAATTCAAATTTGAGGAGCCGAGTGGAGTGGAAAATTATGTTTATTTTCTGGAAGACCAGGAAAAAATAGAAAAACTGAAAGATTCCATAAAGAATGACCAGGGGATAGTTGCGGATGGGCACCACCGTACACAGGCAATAAAGGATTTAAAAAAGGAAACAGGAGACAGTTTCTGGAATTATGCCATGGCATATATAACTTCAATATATGACAATGGATTAATGATTGGTGGAGTAGACAGGCTTGTCTACAGGACCAACTTTGAGGAGAATATCCCTAAAATAGAAAATTTATTTGACGTAACTGTTGAACGTACAATAGTGGAAGATAATAATATTCGTGTTTATAGCAGGGGGCTTTTCTATAAGCTTGTACCTAAAAAATATGCAATTGACCAGGTAATGGATAGCAAGTATGAAGTATCCACTGAAATAGTAAATAAGATATTATTCGGGGAAGTGCTGGGAATTAACAAAAGTAACATGCAAACAAAAATAGGGTATATATATAATACCACAGATGCCATAAATGCGGTGGATATGCATGAATGCGACTTTGCCATTATAATACCGCCATGGCAGAAGGATGTTTTCCTGAAAATGGCTCTGGATGGCGTAATATTCCCGCAGAAATCAACATATTTTTATCCAAAAATCCCATCAGGAATTGCTATTTACCTCAAGCCATCGTAGCTCAGCAGGAAGAGTGGCTGATTCGTAATCAGCAGGTCGCGAGTTCAAATCTCGCCGATGGCTAATCAACATATTAGTGAGTTTTTTGTATATTGCACTGTATTATTTTTGATATGATTGATAATTTTACTTTCCTTTAAACTTCCTTATGCAATACCATTCGTATCTTTACTATTTTCAATCTAATCACATTGAATTACTTTGTGATTTTTCCCGTAAAGAGTCTTACCTAATACATAGCCCACAAATTTTTTTAATTTTCTCCACATTTATGATTATCAGAACGTCTGTTTAAATGAGATTCCCCACCATCATATATAATCCTTATTTTCTATCTTGTAAAATCTCCATGCTATGACAATATATATAAACATATTTGAATATTATTATATTGAAAACATGTGAAATCCTCGTTTTTACGCCGTGTAAAAGTGTTCACAACATAAATACATTGCATGATTGTATGCTTCGTGTTTAAAAATACGAAGCAACATTTTTAAGGAATAATTATCTCATCCTACAACATTTTTTGTATGACTGCGTATTTTATCAAAGGAGAGTATCACACAAATTATTGCAATTACAATCAATATAATACCTGGTAGTGTTGATTCCACAAATGGCATTGGTGTATATGCAATACCATGAATTTGTGCATATTGTTTATTACCAGGGACAAACATTACATCCATTGCTAAAATATACACTATGCCAATTATAAATCCAAAACCAGCCGCTGCCCTTAACTTACTTTGAATTCCATCACTTTCAATCTCTATAAGAAGAAAGGTCAAAAATAACACACCAATTCCTCCTACCATCCAAGCTATATCGATTGCACTCATTTCTTGCACCCTCTAATTAGCAAATTGCTATAGTTATTTATTCCATAATGCATTTTATATCTATCCAAATATTATCTTGATAGATATAAACCTTATGTAAATAGATAAAAACATAGTTTTTTATCTTATAAAGAAACCATATAGTAATCTTCTTCATAACATGTCTATATCGCAATAAATTTTTATGTGATTTCTAATGAAAAACCTTATGAAGGTATATTTACATAGCAATTTTAATAAAATTACAATGCATTAATTGTATTAAATAATGCAAAGACGCATTCGCATAATAGTAATTCTGGGATGTGTAAACTGTATAAAGCAATGGTAAGGTTTATTTGATTAATGCATATTGATGTGTATATCGAGTAGATTTGATAACGAAGTGAATAAATGGCCAGAAGAATAAGAAATATAAAGAGAGATATGTCAGATGGATTTAATATAAAACAGAGATCGAAACTTAAACCTGAGCTTGTTGGGTCGAAAAGAACCATTACACTCAAGGGTCCAATACTTAATGTTGCCAAGACAAATTATTACAGGGTAGTAAACGAAAGAAAATCTTAAATAAACATCAGGCAACACAAATAATCAGTAGTGAAATAAACCGATGCTTAAAGCGCGAGTTGCATGGGTGATTAACGAATTGCAATATGTGTAATAGTGGGTCGACACAGTTTCATACCCATAATCCACATGTTTTCCCTTACTCAATTTTGCCTGTCCATACAAGTATCTAATTGTGATTCGTAATCAGCAGGTCGCGAGTTCAAATCTCGCCGGTGGCTTACCACTAAAAGGTTAAATCCTTCTGTATCCATAGGATAGTAATGGCAATATATGGAGTAGAACGAGATACAAAATCAGAGCGTGTAAGATTAACACAGAAGCCAGGGATGGTGAGAAATAAAAACGAATAATAAAGCTAATTAGGTGTTTCCTTTATAAGCATTTTAAAGAGCTTGTCAATGGAAAATCCAAGGAAAATAGCAGATAATATAAAAATAATAATAGAATACCACAGACCAAGTATAGCGGTTATAATAGATAGCACAAAAAGAAAAAATTAAGGATAAAATAATTATGATATGCTGTTAGCCTTACTTTACGTGTATCATTATTCAAAAATATACATGAAATTATGAAGTATATTGTTAATATTAATGCTGATGATTCGGCAAGAGCGGAATAGTAAATCATGCTATTTTCAGGATTTCATATATTGCTTTTCTAACGCCTGGATCCATGTTCATTTTTTCTATTTTTTCTTTATCCTTATCGGTAATACCATACTGTTTTATTATTGCATAAGCCAAGCTGTAATCAACATAAAACATTTCCTTGAATTTTAAAGAAATCATAAAAATATATCCAATTATTGTATATAAGCGTATATGGACTTTTGGAGACGAATTTTTTAAGGCTCTATTCAGATAGATTATATTGGAAAAAAGCCAGTGCCATGCAGAAATAAAATAATCGTAAATCTCCTGGAAAAAATTTTACAAGATCAGAACCTGCTAAAGAAATTTAAGGATAAAAATTGTGAGAAAAATTAATTATATTTATATGCGCATATACGATATATTTTTATGATGCCAAAACCATAGAGTTTTCCCTATATAATATCGAAGTATTTTGTTGAAAAACAATTTAGCTCTGGGACAAGTAAATAAATTAGTTGATCCAAACAGGCGCTCGAGGGATAACTTTTGATCTACTGTAAAGAGTTGAGCCTTCCCGCTTACTGTAATAATATAGATAAAGAGCTAATAAATGAATAAGGTATTAGGGTTTATTCCTATTACGCATATTTTTCTTTATACGGTATTCCGCAAAGAAAAACGCGCATATTCCCAATACCGTTGCATTTATACCGGTAATTATCATGTATTTAAATGGTAATTTGCCAGTATATATCATAAAAATTGTCAAGAAATTCGCAAATGCATCGGTAAGTAGAATATAGCCAATAATTCTAAGTTTTAATGGAAAATTTTTAAAAGTTTCTATATGTATATTCATATTTTTGCCTCAGAAACCCCATGGAACCGGGTTACAACCAAATTCTGGAGAACCAAACCATGTTGTCCCAATATAACCTCCATTACCGCACTCATATGCAAGAATGCCTATTGCTACACTCCCTACCCCCATAATTGCAGCTGCGACAGCTGGTATAGCAGCTAATGGAATACCCACTATTGTTCCTGTGGTAAAAAATGCAATTACGCCTGCCACGGTCGCTCCACTACCTAATGCTATGGATAGCAACTCGAGTTCAGAAGGCGAAAAACTTGCCGCCCAACCAAAGAGTCCTGTACTGTACTTTGCGTCTCCCGGTGTATAAGTAGCAGCTATACTTGCCTGTGTATGGTTAGCCATATTGCTGGTATTTACTGCACCTGTCATATTGCTTTCATTAACATTGTGGGAATAAAATGAGAAATTTCCATCGTTAAATGCTATGATATTAACTCTTCCTGCCTGAATATTGTTCTGATAAATAACCCATGATGATAATGAACCGTTTATGAAAGTTGAGATCATAAATCCGTCCTGCAATTTTACCATATTTATTGTTATATTGGGGTGATTTAAAAGAAAATGTGGAGTAGCCTGATTATTCAATTGACATGCTGTAACCTGCTGTGGTATTGCTGTATTGATTTGTGCTGTATTCGTATTGTCTGCTACAGGAACAAAGACCATCATTATAAATATCGCTGCCATTACTACACCTATTATAACCTTCTTTTTATTCATAGTAGTATTAACACATGAATATATATATATATCGGTAATTATATAAGTAAATAATTTATAGATAAAGCAATTCTATTGCAGTTAAAGAAACATACCATCTCAGATATACAGAATTATTAATAACTATAAACTTCCTGCTGAAATAATGATTGAGAATTAACATGCAGAGATTTTACTCATACACAGCTGATTCATATTTGTGTTGCCTGACTTTTCCATTTAACCTGGTACTTTGTAGCTAGCTGCCGCTAAAATAGTTCCATCATATAAATTCTTTAACAAATATTATTTTATCCTTATTGAAAACTATTGCAATTTCATAGCTCCTGTCAATGTCATTGAAACTTGTGTGGGAAGTCCAGTTTCCTGTATATTTATCAAATTTCATTTCCCTTATCCTTATGTTTTCAACGCCCTCATAATTATGATATATGTATTCCCTGATAAATGCGGCGGCTGTATTGCGGTCTTCCATTGGAATGGATATATAAAAAATATAAAATACTTGCTTATATTGTTGCTTAAAAATTGAAAAACCCTTATAATAATAGAATGCATTATTGATTATGGAGTTTAAATTAACCATAGATCGTATGGAAGATTTAAAGAGTACTATAGTCGAACAGATAACAAAAATGGAGAATATTCCAGCTGAAAATGTTGAAATTTTAGATGTATTTTATTATTCCGGGCTAAAGAAATGGGCTGTCAGTGTGGCTTTCAATGTGAATGGAAAGCATTATGTGGCGAGCATGGATATACTGGAGAATGGGCTGGTGGCCAGATACCAGCAGAGGGAGAAAAATGAAAACTGATGATTGCCCGCTGAGCATTGCTTTAAGGCCGCTCAGGGGAAAATGGGAGCCCCTTATAATAAAATATTTATCAATTAACGGGAGTTCAGGATATAGCGAAATATCAAATTCTATGGAAAATATTACGCCAAAGGCATTGACTGAGGCATTAGGGAAGCTTTCCACTGAGGGTATAATAGGGAAAAACATTATTTCATCTAAGCCGGTACGTGTGATGTATTACCTTACCGATAAGGGGAAGGCAATGATAGACCCGCTTGATACTATTGAATCCCTCAATAAGAATAGGAAAAACTAAATATGCCTTTTTTGTTTAGCTTTATATGTCAGGTAATTCGTATTATAACGAAAATTCAAGGGAGAGGCTAAATAGCATATCAAGATTGCTTTTGCTCATATCAATTGGATTCTTTATAGCTGCTTCCCTGATAAATACAATATATACATTAACTACCCACCATAGTGGTTTGTTTAAAGTTGGTGACATTATTGTTATTATATTCGATATTTTCTATGCGGCCATAATACTCAGCATTTATAGTTCAGGCAAGTTTGATATTACGGATAGGTTCATATTTATGTCTCTGATTTTATTTTCATTGATTTTTATTTCTGAACTTCTATTGTCAATTAGCATAGGGAGCACAATAATTCCAGCTATTCTGGGGTTTGTTTCACTTGCTTTCGGGTATCTATATTATTTCTTTAAGGATGACGAATTAATTTCGAGGATAATGATTATAATCGCGGCAATGCTTGCATATATTGGATTGATCGGTTACCCGCTTGCACCATATATTTTTGTATTCGGCACATCCTACCTGAATTCAGCCCTGTGGGCACAGGCTTTTATAGTGATGGAAATTCTTCTCATCCTTGGATTTATCTTCAAACCCTCTGCAATGATATCGGATTTTCTTACCAGTTCTGCAAAACCACTCGCAATATTTATCTTTGGCATAGGATTAATTATTACAGGCGCGTCCATGGTTTCTTACAATGTTGTGGCACTCCCTGCAGCACTTGGCGATTCTATTTCTGGAGTGCTCATAATTGCGGGAATCCTGGCATTAATTACAGGAATATTATTCGTTATCCAGTCTATAATGAAATTTTATGATTCTGTAATAAAACCAAGAATACATTTTATGAGATAAAAATTATATTTAATCAGGGCATCAGTAACTATGACATTTGATGACCTGAAAGAATTTATAAAATATCAGGAAAGTAACGGCGACCTGGTAAGGGTAAACGAAGAAGTCGATCCTGAACTGGAACTTACATATATACTGAGCGAGGAGGAACGCATAGGCAAGAAGAGAACCATGCTATTCAACAATGTTAAGGGGTCAAAGATGCCCGTAATAGGAAATATATTTTCATCAGATAAGAAAATAGAGGCTATACTGGGTGATACGCCGTATAATATCGGCCTCAAACTAAAGAATCTGGTGAGAATACCTGATGATACCGAGTCCATGATATCACGCGGGCTTGAAATGCTGAAGGAAATGAGTGGAATAAAGCCCAAGGTTTATAACAGGAAAAATTCTGAATTTGAAGTTGTAGAGCCGCATTTATCCGATTATCCAATAACAAAGAACTGGCCGGGAGATGGTGGCCGCTATATAACAATGCCTGTTGTCATGACCAAAGACCCGGATACAGGAACGAGGAATGTTGGAACTTACAGAATGCAGGTATACGATGATGAAACTGTTGGCATGCACTGGCACATACATAAAGGCGGTGCAGAGCATATGGACAAATACAGAAACGAGGGTAAAATAATGGACGTTGCTGTTGCAATAGGCGTTGACCCTCTTACATTCTTCTCTTCAATAGCTCCACTACCCAATGGAATTGATGAATTTTCTTTCAGAGGAATACTTGCAAAGAAACACCTTGAGCTTATAAAAGGCGAAACAGTTAACATGGAATACCCAAGAAGTTCGCAGATTGTGCTTGAAGGTTATATAGACCCTTCTGAAACAAGGATTGAGGGGCCATTTGGGGACCATACAGGCTATTATTCACTTGAAGAAGCTTTTCCAGTATTCCATGTAAAGAAAGTTGTACAGAAATTAGAACCGGTTTATTCCACCACAATAGTTGGGAAACTATGGCATGAGGATGTAAGGATTGGAAAAGCAATAGAAAAGATGTTTCTACCGTTAATTCAGATACAGATACCTGAAATTGTTGATATGAACATACCTGAAGAAACTGTAGTAAGCAACATGATAGTTGTATCAATTAAAAAAAGGTATCCCGGACAGGCTAAGAAGGTTATGTTTGCCATATGGGGCACCGGGCAGATGATGTTCACAAAAATTGTTGTTGTAGTTGATGATGATGTGGATGTACATGACATGAAACAGGTTATGTGGGCAATGACTACCAGAATCGATCCGGTTAACGATGTTTTTATGGTTCCAAATACCCCGACAGATTCGCTTGACCACCCGGCAAGGCTATTTAACCTGGGTTCAAAGATGGGCATAGACGCAACAAAAAAATCACCAGCTGAAAATTATAACAGGCCGTGGCCAGACACATTATCAATGACACCGGAAATAGAAAGAAAGGCAGATGAATTGCTCAAAAAGCTTGAACAGCCACATAACTGATCAGGAAACTTTTTTGAATTTAAGTGAGATAAACTCTCCAGAAGTATTTATTTCACGCTCATACCCATCGAAGTTCAATGATTCTGCGTATTTTTTTGAAATAGAATGTTTTCCGTGCAGTGACATGGAAGATTTGTAATACTCCTGCATAAATTCTATTATTAAAAATGTTCCATTATCGGCTAATTTTGAAAGTATGTACTTGATATTGCTATCTCTATCCTGCCAGTGGTGGAATGACAGTGTTGTATATATAAGGTCAAATTTATTGTCAAATGGAATATCCCTGCTGCTTCCGGGCTTGCATGATGCCTTTATGCCGGCTTTTTCAAAATTCTTCTGCTCCGCCTTTACCATATTTAATGATGGGTCTATGGCAAAAAACTCTGCATGGGGAAATTTTTGTGATACCATTAATGACAGTTTACCCGGGCCTGCACCGATATCCAGTATAGACGACGGTTCCATATCCTTCATTTCATCCAGGGCAAAGCTATATAATTTTTTTAAAAGCCTCCAGGCAACACGATTGTAAAACGACGTTGTGAAAAATCCGAACTTTTCTTCACCTTCCAGATAATAATCTTTCATGTTATGGTATTGTGAACAGGAATTATAAATTTTCTTATTAGTGTTAATATATTATTATATATATTTTCTGAATAATTGTGGTTTTGTTATTTTGGTGTGCCATCGATTTCTACGTATTTGCATTTATCGCACAGCCACCCTACTGCCCTATAGGATACTGCACCTTCCACTATATCCTGAACGTATAACCGTTCCATAGGATAGTTTTCCTGTGTGCTGGACCTTCTTATCAATCCCTTTTTAACCTGTATATGAGCCTCGGAGGGGCAGAACTTTACATCAGCCATATATATTCAATTATATATATTTGTATATTATATAAATTATTCCACGAAGCTTTAATTCACTGCTAGCAATTCCAGGTATCTAAGCAGGGCATAGTGATAATATTAGAATGATTTGATGCTTTGTTTCAAAAAATTTGCAGATGAAATTGGATAAGAGTGGTAAATAAGAGATACTCCAGCAAAATTAAATTATGGATAGGCAATATACACAGGTGGATGCAATTATAATGGCTGGTGGGAAAGGCAGCAGGATGGGCACAGCGGAAAAAATGCTCCTGAAAGTAAATGGAGAGAAAGTTATTGATGCTATTATTAAAATCCTGCAAAATCTAAATTTTAACATAAGCCTTTGCATAAGTGAAAACACCAGATTTCTTGATGGGTATCATTCTTTAAGAACAATAATGGGGCAGGGCGATTATGCGCTTGACCTCAATTATGCCATAAAAACGTGCTCGTTGCCTGTATTAATTGTTCCGTCTGATGTTATAATCAAGCCTGATATGATACACGATTTCGTTACAAGCGCATCTTCCCTGGACACTGCAATTGCAACACTAATTGTTAATAATAAATTATCCGGAATTTCCATGTTTTTTAAAAAACCGGAAACAGGAAATCTCCCATATAAAAATATAGAGATATTAAGGGATGATTTTTTTAACCTTAATTGTCCTGATGACTACAAAAAAGCGTTACATAGATTTGAAAAATAGCAAAATTTTTTTAACATGTACACATTCGAGTATTACTGGACTAGACCGGGGAGCTAGGCACTCCCTGTGACCCGTGCCGAAATGCGGGGGCGACTGTCTGGTGAGGGCAACCAGGCCTTTGGCAGTCTTCATGAAATCGTAGAGTCTCTGTCCTTTTGGATCGGGGGTTTGCATATGCAACTTCAAAGGATGATGCATATACAATCTGTCGGGAAAACCCCGCCAGGCCCGGAAGGGAACACCGGTATTCCGAACCATCGATGCTGAGAGGGTGCGGGGAGGAGAGGAAGTGGAGGACGCTACCAAAACACCTGGTCTGAACCAGATGTGTCCAGTATTATGGTTATTTATGTATAAAATTATTCAGGACCCTGTAAATGGACCGGTAAAGATTGAGGGGCTCTTTAGCGAAATTGTGGATTCCCGCTACTTCCAGAGACTAAGATATATAAAACAACTTGGACTCTGCAACCTCGTATTCCCTGGCGCAAACCATACACGGTTTGAACACTCCGTCGGTGCAATGTTTATGGCCCATGAGCTTTCAGAGAGCCTTGGAGTGAAAGATGAGATACCGGCAATTGCAGCCCTACTGCACGATATAGGCCACATGCCGTTTAGCCATGGGTTGGAAAATGAATTTTACGGGCTTTACGGAAAAGTGCATGAGGATATGACAAAGGATGTTATTCTGGGAAAGGGGCCATACGGTGATAGCACCATTCCTGATATTCTTGAAAAATATGGATATAATCCCTGGGAAATAGCGGAAGTGGCAACAGGTTCTTCTAAAAAATATCCTTTGTTTTCAACAATGGTTAGCGGGCCAATAGATGTGGATGAGATAGATTACCTCAGGAGGGATGCTTTATTCTGCGGGGTAACAATGGGACAGATCGATTATAAAAGGCTTTTCAATACATTAATTGTGGAAGGAACAGACCTGGTTGGAGTGGAAAAATCAATTCCGACGATAGAATCCATAATAATAACCAGGATATTGATGTTCAATACAGTTTATTTCCACAAAACCTGTAGAATTGCACAGAAAATGCTTGGATATGCATATCTTGAAAATAATGAAAAGAACAGTGATGACATGAAAATGACAGATTACCAGTTCATTAATAAACTGGAAAAGGGAAATTCTTCGGAACTGGTTAGAAGCATAATGAATCGCAATCTGTTCAAGGTTGCTTACAGGGGAGCCTACACAGAGGGAGCTGAGAAAAATATAAACTCACTGCTGCAGGATTTCCAGGAACATGAATATATTGTTGATATCATTCCGCCACTGTATTTTGCGGGCAGCAGCAGGATAAAAAATTATGCGAAAGTGTATTACAGGGGCAAAATGGAAAACATAAACAATGTGTCATCAATGGCAATGGCATTGTCAGGTGAGATGGAGAATAAGCAACTGATAGTGTCCGCTTCAGAAAAGTCATATGATAAAATAAGGAAATTATTAAAATGCATATGATTTCCACAAAAAATTACATTTTCAGGCCTTTTAGAATATTTATGCTTAATGTTTTATGAAATATGGCTCTTATAACCGTGTCATAGGTTTTCTTCAGGCATGAAGAGCGCAGCCAGTCTAAATGCAATCTTTATAGCTTTAAAAAAACACCGGAAAATTAATTCCATGCAACAACTCTTATAATTATGCAGAGGACGGGATTTGAACCCGCGAACTCCTTCGAGACTAGACCCTTAATCTAGCGCCTTTGTCCTAACTCGGTAACCTCTGCCCTTGGGTATTATTTTTAGATATATTAACTTTAATCAAATTTTCATTAAAAAGCCGATACCATTTATATCCGGATTGGGTTTCTATGTACACACTGTCATGAATAATAGTACGTTTCACAATTAATATGTATGTGCCACTACCATATAATTTTGTAATTAACAACTTTATGAATTAGTCAATATATACTGTATTCAGATTTATTCCAATTATACAGGCACAGCGGGAATAAATTTAAACAATTTAGGTTGAAAATGTAGTTTAAACTACTTTCTCATTATACGGTATAACACAGCCAGTGCCACGCTAATTGTCAATATCCACCGATTTATAGTAAGAATTGATACATATTTGCCAGCGTCTCCCATATAAATCAAATAAAAATATACAAAGAGGGATATAAATCCATAAATAAGTAGAACATAATAAATAATTCTAATGCTTAACGGTAAATTTTTAAATGGTTCTAAATGTCTATTCATATTATTTACCTTAATAACCGTACGGGACGGGATTACAACCAACTTCTGGATGGGCAAAAATATTTGTCCCCATCCAAGCTCCATTACCGCATTTATGTGCAAGGTCGGATAATCCTATAGCTCCTAACCCCATAATTATTGATGCGACAGTAGGTATTGCGGCTATTGCAGCACCTATCCCACTGAATCCAGTAATAAGTGCGATTATAGATGATACAGCATTTCCCGCATTTAATGCTGTCACTATTTCGCAAAGTTCGGAGTGTGAAAAGCTTATCGCCCAGCCATCCCATCCTACACTGAACTTCGCATCTCCTGGTGAATAGGTAGCAGCTATACTTGCCTCAGTATGATTGGTCATATTGCTGGTATTTACTGCACCCGTTGTATTGTTTTCATTAACATTGTGGGAATAAAATGAGAAATTTCCATCGTTAAATGCTATGATATTAACTCTTCCTGCCTGAATATTGTTCTGATAAATAACCCACGATGATAATGAACCGTTTATGAAAGTTGAGATCATAAACCCATCGCGTAATTTTACTGTGTTTATTGTTATATTTGGATGATTTAAAAGCAAATATGGAGTAGCCTGATTATTCAATTGATATGCTTTACCCTGCTGTGGTATTGCTATACTGCTTTGAGCTGTATGCATATTATCTGCCGCAGGAATAAATGCGAGCATTACAAATATTGCTGCCATTAATACACCTATTATTACCTTCTTTTTATTCACAATGATATTAATACATGAATATATATATATATTACGATGATAGTATTAGTAAATAATTTATTAATAAATTAAATTTATATATTACTTATTTGAAATTAATGAAAAAACATTGAAATAGTTATCTAAAAATATAATATTGACCCTATTTTAATATAAATTCTTTAATTATTTAAAATGTATTGCATAATTCACTTTGCCAGAATTTCAATTCAATGTAAATCTTCTGTAAAGTGAAATACAGAGGATTAATTAGCTTTTATTACACCGGCATACCAATACCTTATAGTTTATTAAACACAAAACAATTATATTAACAATGATCAATAGAGATACTTTAGTAATATCTAATCCAGGAACGGGGAAAACAACCATGATTTCCAATGAAGTTATTAATCTGATTAAAGAAGGGGTAAAACCGGAAAAAATACTCTGCATCACATTTACAAACAACGCAGTAAGTGAACTCCAGAAAAATATTGACAAATTGCTGATTGCCAATAAAATTAAGAATGTAACTGCATATGATGTTAACATTTACACATTCCATGCACTGGCATTCCAGGAACTTTTCCAATCAAAGGCGGAGAAAAATATAGTATCATATAATATTGCAAGGTACCTTATATATAAGAAGCTCAGAGACCTTGAGGCGTTCAATTATGGCAGGGACTATGTTATTGAAGATATTGTCCCTAAACTGGAAAATGCAATCAGATACATAAAAAGCTTCGGAATCATGCCGGTAGACATAGCAAAAAACAGAGACATGATAATGGAATCACTGAGAAGAAAGTATAACTCCGGAATTGTGAGAAATATTGGCCTTGAAGAGGAAGAGTACCTGTTTGATTATTTTTACCAGGCATTTAATTATTATGAGGAAAATAAAGAAAACCCGGATTTCAACGATTTATTGTTTCAATTCCAGAAACTGGAAGATAAGAAAACATATGAATATGTTTTTGTAGATGAATTGCAGGATGTTAACGATATAGAATCCAGAATTGCAATGTCTACAGGAAATGTGAAATTTCTGGTGGGCGATAGGAAACAGTCCATATTTGGATTTCAGGGGGGCGCATTATCAGTATTTAACTCATTGATTGGAAACAGCGGGATAGAGAAGAAAGACCTGAAGATTAACTACAGAAGCACTGAAACCATACTGGCTTACTCGAAACAATACTATTTAAAATTCGAAAATGATGTGCCGGAACTTGAAAATTTCAGAGGCACAAAAGAAAAAGGGAATAAGGTAAAAATTGTTGAAGTAGATTCTCCAGAAGACTCCACCCTGGAAATTATAAATAGCATTCCAGAGTCCAGTGGCAATATAGGAATCATAGCAAGGACAAATTCACAGATAGATACCATATCTTCACTTCTTGATAGGTATAATATTGATTATTCAAGCGATTCAAATGTACACACAATAAATCAGGCAAAAAAAGATATAACCGCATTTTTAAAAGGCATTCTGTATGATCGCCCGGATGATATAATTAATGCCATGGTAACACCATTTTCTGGCATATCGCTGAAGGAGGCTTTCAAAATTGCTGAATCACTCAGAAGTGAAGAAAATACAATTGATTTATTTGACAGTTCAAACCCATTTTTCTCATTGAGGAATAAAGAACTGTCCAGGGAAAATATAATGGACCTCTTCGAAAGCAGAATATTTCCTATTGCATCGTCCATAAGCAGGGAGTATTTCCTTACGGCTGCTACAGTAAAATCTTCCATCGGTGAATTTTTTGATGCGGAACGTGATTATACACGGAAAAATTTCTTCGATTTCCTGGATTTATCGTATTCTGAAAATTCCAGCAAATCTGGCAATTCACGTATAATTCTTACCACAGTGCACAAGGCTAAAGGGCGAGAATTTGACAATGTAATATATCTGCCAAAAAAGCCGAGAAAATCAGATACATATATAGATATTATTGTATCTTCCATAATTGAGGAAATAAAACAGATCAACGTTGATGACGAACTTAAAAATGAGAGCGTCAGAATAGACTTTGTGGCTTTTACAAGGGCAAAAGAGGAGCTCTGGGTGTGTACAAATCGCAGGGAAGCGCCGAATTACCTTATACCAGAATATTCTGAAATGGTTGCCTATGAGAATATTCCTGAGAAACAGGAGATTACTGTACCTGGAAAATACAATGAAGCATATTTGCAGTTCGTATCAGGTGATTATAATGGCGCTAAGGAGACCCTTTCCAGCAAGGAAAACTGGTTAAAGAATATAATCTACGAATTTTTCCAGAATAAGAATGTCCTTTCATTTTCGCTTATAAGCATTGACAACCCGTTTTTCATGCTAAAGAACAATATATTGAAGCTCAATGAAAAAACAGATGCATTGTATTACGGATTAAATGCCCATGAAATGGCGGAATCGCTTTATAAAAATGAAATAAAAAATGAACTTCTTGGCAGTGGGGATAAACAGATACTCTCAAATATAGAATCTGTTGTAAACCAGATAAAATCAGGTTTTAATATGGAACAGATTGAGGCAGAAGTTTCGGCAATAGCCAGGATAAACCAGATGTTTGAGGAGTTTTCTGGTGAACCGGATAAAATTATGTTTTTCGGCAAAATTGATGCTGTTTTCAGTGACGGGAAAAAATATGTTATCCTGGATTACAAAACGGATAAAACCACGGACAGGGCTTCACACCACAGGGTACAGTTGTTAGCGTATAAAATCCTCTATTCTATAAAAAATAATATCAGCCCTGAAAATATAGATACTGCCATAGGGTATATTAGCATGAGAGGAAAAATAAACACACATGAAAATACATCAGGCCTAATTTATAAACAACCGGACAAGTATTCTGAAACTTCACTGAAAAAATATATATCAAGATTCCTTGAGTATAAAAGCAATCCAGATAAATTTATTGAGGACTATCTTAAGCAGCCCAGTGAAGATACATTATATGAAAGGTTAGCAGAACTTCTAAAATAATTGTTATTTTTATCTATTCATGATGTGCATAGATTTTAGGGCTATTTCTCCACTATTTTTATGCTGCCTGTATTTAAATAAATATTGTATGCAATAAGAAATTTTGATAGTGTAAGTAATTGTCTGTAAATTATAAATGGCTTTGCCTACGGTAACATTCTAAATGTAAAGGGAATACTATTAATAAAAAATACTGAATGTTCCGATTTTAGTTTTAATATCAATTATCCCTATTAGCCTAAATAACAGAAAATATCTTTTCAATATTATCTATCCAGTATTTCTTATAGTTTTCACCTACTGAATTTATATTATCTGTTACCATAAATAGGTGTACCTTTATTGAAAATCCGCCATACTGAAACTCCTTCGGAAACCCATTTTCCTCAAATAACTTACTGAAATAATCGGCCTTTTGCTCATAATCTGTGTATTTTGTACTCTTTGGATCAACAAAAACTATTCTATATTCACTTCCTCTTTTAAGCCAGAAGATAAAGTCTGGAGAGTAATCTCTCATACGGTTCTTTCCCTTATCGAAGTATGGTATGTTTACATTATCAATACTTTCATCAATTTTGGAGAAAACCCACCAATCCAGTTTATAACTCTTTAGACCTTCTTTCGCTATAAACTCATCCAGGTTATGTATGAATTCCTTCTCGCTCTTTACTTTAATGACATGACTTAGGACATCTGCCTTATCTGATATAGATAAAATTATTGGCAAGTAGTAATGTTGAGCTATATTTATCAACTCTATCTTGCTTTCATCGAATTCAAATAGTGTTGGCTTTTCAATCTTCCCCATTTTTTTCATTAGGTCGCCGTATTCTTTTAGATCTCTCTCACTCATCTCTCCAGATTTAAATTTTTGTAGTAGATTTTTTTCAACAAAATCTGAATTTTTAAGGTTGCGTACGTCTTCAATTTTTTTATTTAGTTCATTTTTCTTTTCTTTGGAAATGCCTTCTGCACTTATTTCTTTAAAGTGAATAATCTCATCCTCCAGGTCTTTAAATTTATCCATATACTTTATAGAGGTATTGAGATGTCCAATAAGATTATGCAATTGATTATATGCATTTGATGAATTTGTGTTCTGAATATTATCTGCGTTTAGATAATTATGTAATCTGCCTATTGTGGCAGGCGTGGCTACATCAGAATAATTAGCATAGATCACTCTATCGTCTTCCATCCAATTTACATAATCTTCAAGAAGGTTGAGGTTTCCGCTAAATTTTGGCAATTCCTTTAGCTCAACTTCTTTTTTTTCAAGGTAAACAGGTAGGAGGAGTTTCGGATTGAAATCAAATTTTGTCTTTTTTACATCTAAAATTTCACCGTTTTTTTCCAGTTCAAACTTTATGCCGTCCATTATTGCCTTGATGTTGTTTTCGTCAGTTCCGAAAATGAATAATGTCTCTATTATGGAAATTAAACCTTCATAATTCTTCTCCTGTAAAATAGAAAATATTTTCTTTGCCTCTAGATCTCCATTCCTTGATAATTCTGCAATTCTCTGGCGTTTATTCTTAAGTGGCTCTATTCTAACTCCCCTGCCTATGGACTGGAGAACATATTTTTTTGCATCCCCCTTTCCTATGTTTACGAAAACCATTACATTTGGTCTATTTAAATCCCATCCTTCATAATATGACCTGGAACCCATAAGTATGTTAATAGGACTACTATTATTATCTATATTATTGAAAAAGCTGTCTTCTGTTGGGTTTTCACTCACTTCGTAACCCACTAACTTATCATTTAGCCATTTTGTTATATCGCCAATTTTTATTGATGCAAAGTACTTATCTGATGTCTTAAGCTTGAATGCGAGTTCTGCCTTATTGGCCTTTGTTCTAACAACCTCTATTTTTCCTGCGCCATCCGAGTTATACACTAATTTCAAAACATCATCAAATGTCAGGTTTGAAAAATCGTTGTAGTTAAACCTGAGTTTATTACTATCCGTATCCTTGCCAAACACATAAGTAGGGTTGTTTATAAATTCATCCAGTATAGAATTTTTACATTCTTCGAATATGCGTGAATCTATTCTATTAAGAGCTATGTCTCCCAGTGTTTCAAAGAATATTTCAATATCTGCATTTTCTACCTCAGTGGTGTGTCCGTAAAGAAGAAGAAGGGGGTTGTGATAAATATTAGCTGAGACTGTCGATAATTGTTTATACGCTTTTTTAACCATTGCAAGGGTTATGAGTGTTTTAAGTACAATTTTCTTTTTTTCATCTCTTCTTTCTATGGAATCGGAATCCTTGTTATATCCTTCCAGTGCACTCAAGTCCTGCTGTGAAACGTATATATTTTTTCCATATCCCTTTTCTGTGAAACGATCTAAATTTAGATTAAATACGGTAGTTATAATATCCCACCGATCTGTGAAGGTAGCTGAGAAATTAAATAAAAATCCATTGCGGGAAAGTATTGAATAAAAAATTTGCCTCTTGGAATCGCCGTTGGTACCCTTATGCGCTTCATCAAGGATAATATACCATTTGCCATTATTTTCAATATCCTCAAAAGATAAAAGTTTCTCTGCAGATGTGTCAGAAATCAAGTCCGATCTATAGATAAATATGTTTATATCATCCCTATTAAACAATAAATCATGCTTTACCTTATCATAATCCTTTAAATCCCAATATTTAATTTTAACAGGTGAAAATGAGTTAAATTCGTCTATTTGTTTCTTAATTTGATCTATTAAATCATCTCTATATGTAAGAAATAAAATATCTTCATCCGGTATTGAACCCCTTTTCTTAAGTTCATTTAAAATTTCTATTAATTTGACTATTACCAGGCTCTTTCCACTACCGGTTGCCATCCAGAAGCCCATCCTGTTTGTAAAGTTAAAGAAAGGTATACGTTTACCTTCTACATTATAGAATTGGCTTGCTATTTTAAAAATGCTGGTATTTTTAACTGAAATATCCAGAATGTCTGTATGTTTTACTATTCTTTCTGTGTTAATTTCATTGAAAAGTGATTTTTTGCCTTCCAGAATACTACTATTATATTCGGATTCTGGATAGTTTAAAATATCACTATAATAATGATGGAGAAATTTTAATCCCGATTTCAATGCATCTTTCTGGTAATCATATAATTTTTTGCTCTCAGAAAACTTATCGAATGTAAAATCCCATGAATCAGGTAAACTACTTGAATCTACATTATGAATTAATCTCTGATAAACCGGTATTATTCTTTCTTCCATTATTACCACCAGATCAGAGGCTTTAGTGCTGTAAAATCTACATCCGAGAAAACTATTTTCGCATCATTAAATACAACTTCATCTTTACTTATACTTTTGATAAATTTACCTTTAACAAGAGATAAAGTTTCTGCTATGTCAATATTATCATATAGTCCATTAAAGTTAAACTTTATTTTATTATTTTTATTATCTATTTCCATTTTATCAAGAAACTTTAGATCTTTAAAAAATACATATTGATTGTATATAGATGTATCATTTAAATTATACAAAGGTTCAGAAGGTAAATAAACGGAATTTTTTAATGTTTGTTCATACTGTTCTAAATTAAAGTATTTGAAGAATCCTCCAGCGTTTTTCTCGTTATATTTTTCTTTAACGTCGTTTTCTTTTGATATACCTGATTTATCATATGCTAAAACTTTTTTCATTCTGGGCAAAACCACGTCATAAAAGTGTTCTCCCATTTCAATTCCAATCCATTTTCTTTTAAGCTTATGTGCTACTGCTGCAGTTGTTCCAGATCCCAGGAAGAAATCCATAACAAGATCGGATTCATTAGAAGTAGATTCTATGACACGCTTTAAAAGAATTTCGGAATTTTCGGTTGGAAAATCAAAATGCCTTGAGTATCCGGGAATATCTGTCCAGTTATTCTTCAATGTAGTTCCTAAAGGAGCATATTTGATTTTTCCATTCTCAATTTTTATTCTATCTTCTTGTTCTAATTCTTCAATTTGATCCTGAGAAAAACCCCATTTCCTCCCTTTTGGAGCTGGAAATTTTTGTTTAAAAACAATCCTATAACAATCATCTTTATCTTTAGGATTTCCTGGCAAAAATGGTTCCCACCATTTTTCAATTTCCCTTTTTATCTTTATCTCATTAAAAATTGATTTGCCTGCTTTTCCATAGAAAAAAAGTGTATCGGTGTCTACCATAAATTTATTTAAACCATGTGAGAATTTGAAAAATTCTTGGGTTCTATTTACCACCATTTCATTCCTAAAATTCTCCCCGCCAAATATATCATTCATTAATAATCTTACATACATATTACCATTGTAATCACATCTAACAAAAATACTGCCTTCTTCATTTAGATAATCTTTAGCTAACCTTATTCTATTCTCAAGCAATGTTATCCACGTAGCATCTTTATATTTCACATTATATAGATAATCTGCATTTTTATCCTTATTAAAAGGCGGATCAATGTAAATTGTCTGTATTTTATCCTTAAATTTTGGTAAAATGGTATTTAATGCCTGATAATTTTCGGAGTGTATTAATCGGCCATCTAGTTCATTATCTAAATCATCAAATAATTTGATAATATTAAATTCAATATCTTTAAAATATTTTGTATCTACAGGTAAAAATTTATAGTCAGGATTTAATGATTTATCTAACATGTTTATTATATTATTTTTATTAAAATTATCATCTACTAGATGGAGGTCTTTCCATTCACTAATCTGATCATCTATACCATTATTATTTAAAATTTTATTTATTATTTCAATATCTTTTTCTGCAATTCTATCGAGAGTTATAACATAATTAGAATTTAAAACAAATTTAGGTTTATTCCAGGTCTTTACAAGTTCATCCTCGAATTGGGACACAAAATCAATTACATTATAAGCAATATTTTTTAGTATTTTTAGTTGTTTTATTCTAGTTTCTGAATAAACACTGTCATCGTCAAAAATATAATTCTTTAACCATAGGTCGAATTGCTCTCTCAAAAATGTTTTTGCGTCTTTATTGATAAAATAGTCAACTTCTGTCTGTTTCTTAAATGTGTGGAACAATTCCTCTAATTGTTCTTCCGTTATATGTATTCCCGTTTTATTTAACCCTTTTAAAATCTCAGATACTTTTGTTTTCTTTCCACCTACTAAATAAGAAGATTTAAAATTTATTACTTTATCTTCTATCTTATCTGGTTTATCCAGTTCGAATACTACCTCTCCTTTTTCGTTAGCACGCTTTCCTTCAATCTGGGAGGCGTCAAATACCACTTTATATTCTAAATTATCTATTTTATAATTAATTGATAAACTCTTCCATAGATTGTCAGTTTTAACATAATAAAGCATGTTAGTTTTCCAGAAAAGCACCACATCCTGGATGTTTGTATATATTTTTTCGTATACTTTGGATTTTAATGGTGTATAACTGAAGTATATGCTTCCGGATTCCGAAAAGTATGTCTTAAAGAATGTATGGAGTCTGGTAAACAACTCTTCTTTGAATTCGGGGAACTCTGAGATTTTTGCATCAATGTCGGATTGTATTAATTTAAAAATCTTATCAAAGTATGCAGACTTTATCCTCATTAAATTTACAAAGCCGGAATTTCCCTCTACTTTAGCACCAATAAATATATTCTTTAAATCCTGATAAAACTCTACTTCATTTTTCACCATTACATAGCCTCTTTTAAATTATCAAATCAAATCATGGCATTGCATATAAAACTTACTTTTGTCTCTTTTGTAGATATCCCACAATAGGGCATTATACAGGAGTATAATGAAATCTTTCTTTGTTGATTATCATAGTATTTATTGATTTCATCGATTACTAGTGTGTTCCATAATTCGTCCTACTTTAATAATCATTGTACAATAAATTTAAAACTTAAGAAGTAAACCTCTGTATCCTTAACTCGGCACATTTTTAGGGAACAGCTCCGGTTTAAGTTCCAGGATTTCAGCAAGTTCCCTGACTTTCTTTGGTATCTCTGCCATTATTATTCTATCTCCAACATCAGTAAGGTATATCTTTGACAGCTGCAGAAGAGCATCCTTTACACTAATTTTATTATTGATTTTCTTTGCCTTTAACAACTTCAAGAGCCTGTAATATGCAATGAGGGATATGAAAGAAACAAATACATACCCTTTTAATGTATCATCATCCCTCAGGTATGGTGTATCCACCTGCAAAAGATTCTTGAATACATCGAATGATTCCTCTATGTCATTCCTGAACTTGTATAATTCAAATATTGATTGCGGCTTTTCCCTTACATTGGTGATAAGTGCAATCTTTCCTGCCTTTTCAGGTGAATATACAGGTTTCTTCCCGGAGTCAACAAGCGAATAGTACTCATTCTCCTCCATGGCTCTGAGCAATATATCCTCGAATACATGAATATCATAGTTTTTTATAGTAGTGGAAGAGTATCTTATAGCCCTTTTTCTGAACATGAAGAAATTATCTCCATTTATGGAATAGTCAGGGAGCTTTGAATCCCTTTTCAATGGTGTTATAAAGTACAATCCATTCGTATCCATTTTGCTAAAATTATTGTCATCTATGAATCCACGGTCCATAACAAATAGAGTTCCCGGTGAGAGCTCTTCCTCCGTCTTTCTTAATGTATCAATATCTGCAATACTTCCAGGTACCAGGCGGATATAGCATGGCTCATTCCTCAACCTTGAAAATCCCATAATGATCCTTATCATTGGAAGATTGATGTCATTGTTGTTATGCCCGAACTCTGCCATCCTTATTCCAGGTGAATAGGAGAATAAGGCTGATGTATCATAGGCTATGACCTCATTCTTTTTCATCAGTTTCATATAGATACTCTTCTGCTTATCCTGATCCTGCCCTATGCGCTTTAACATAGATGACAATGATTTTGGTGATAGTTCATGTATTGTCCTGGAAAGCCATGTTTTCTCTATCCATGATTTTATGGACTTCAACGGCAAAGGGAATATTAGCCTGTTGAGGGAGAAAGCAACAATTTTCGTATAATCATCAGGATATTCTTCCCTTAATAATGACAATACATCCTTCATAAGGGAGAATATGAGCTCAAGGTGGCCAATCTCATATATTCCATGGATTGATACAACCTCCCTTACTTTTTTAGGATTCTCTATGTCACCATTAATTACCTTTCCAACATATTTGGAAACCTTGTGCCTTTTACTGTGTTCTGAATCCCATACCATGCTGCTCTCATAAACGTAATTATATTTTCCAACCTTTTTTATCTCCCTTGTCATGTTCTGTATATAGGGAACACATATAAGCAAATAAATCTTTCGCCAAATACTGGATAATAATTCAAATGTTCCCTAAATAAGCTCAGAGTTTAGGCTGTATAGTGAAATATAGGGACTATTTGCTTTGGCACCACAAATCAATAATAAAATAAATAGGAGTATAAAAATGGACTCGATTGGGTAAAACAGGAGATGGAAAAAGTATAATGAATCACTTGCAGACAGAATACAATACCTTAGAGATTTATCATTCATAAAGGATTATGATAGCCTGTTACAGGAAAAGAATAATGGTAAAATAGGACATCCATAAAGGTCACAATTATAAGAAGATTCATGGAATGTTGGATATCAAGGAAAGAGACACACAAGGGTTCTATAAAGAGGCGGAAAACATCGTCTTGAGGGAAATAGGAAGAAATTAAATCAGATATAGGCAATATTTATAAGCTGAACCTTCAATTACTAGAATTTCATCTCTTCCTATATTTGATAATTCAAATGAGTGGATAAAGCATATATCTCGAAATTACCGAAACTTGGCTGTATATCCTAGGTCTTCATGTAGTATCTCAAAACGATTCATTATAGTTAAATTAGAACATTGAGATATGTCCGAGAAATAATTATCACCGTCGATCTCACATTGTTTACTTATTCATCAAAGATTTGACATCTCTAGATACCATACTGCTCTATTCTCCTGGAAATTTTAGCTTTCTCTGTTGTTTCTTTGATCGGAAGCGGTATGAAAGCCAATGAAGTCAGAATATTTAAGAAGATAGAAATGGTAAATTCGAGAAAATGTTGGAAATAGATTTAAGTGTAAAGGCAGTCATGGAGCACCTAAGAGAGCTAAATGATTTTATAGACAGTGATCAATTTTCTTTTTAGGTATTGTTGTCGTCAGTCTATAACGTATGAGCTAATAAATTGTTCATGCTGATGGTATACATAGAGGAACGACCACTTTCAACACCAACTTATTTTTCATATTCTGTCATTTATATATTATTAGAACAGATGAAGAATCTATGACGAATGTTGTGTGAATAAACTTTAGTTACTATTAATTGAATGGGCCCGACCGGATTTGAACCGGTGATCACCGCCTTGTAAGGGCGGTATCATAACCACTAGACTACGAGCCCGTAGAGGATAAGTCTATAATGATATAATAATTTTTATGTCTGTCCTTTAAAATATATATTTTATTTATTTTATATTATAATGAAGCTATTAAATATGAATATAATATTTTGAATATCATGCCGGGCAAGATAATGGTATCGGGAGAGGTATTCCTGGATGGTGTTAAACCTGATGATGCGATAATTTTCATTCATATTAAGGGACATGGCCGTGCAAGGGTTACACATATCGATATAGAAAGCATGGCATTTAAAAAGATATTATTGCCAAGGCATAGCGATTATCCGGAAATTTGCTGGGATTCGGATAAAGTCAGTATACCTGTAAAAGGACATGAACTCATAATCATAAGCCCCACACTTGGAAAACTCATGAAATTCCATGGAAATTTATATGTGCGCGGCAAGGGAAAAGGCATATTTTTTGGCCTTCATAGGGAGCAGATAAAAACTATTGAGGAATATGCCTCTAAACTTGGAATTCCTCCAAAAATAACTAAAAAGATTTAGAAAAGTCCTTTTTTGAATTTCTGTGTTACTTCTGTAGCCTGTATATCCCATGTTGGTTTCATTGATTTTGCTGTTTCCATCAAATGGTCGAGTGTATCAACATCCCATCTGCATACTGCCTGGTTTTCCTTATCTGCCAAGAAAAGCTCTTCAAGTTTTAATCCTGCAGGCAATTTCTTTGATTTTGCCATATCCATTATGGTTGTTGCAAACTTCATAACCTGATCTTTCTGTTCATCCTTCCATTTATGCACTACTATTACTTCTGTCATATATCTATATCACAACGTAAATATTTAAATGTTCCTATAATTTAAGTTAATTACAGAAATCGCCATAAATTTTATGTGCCGCTGTTTTCACCATACATCTTAAAAATCTTTATTTAGTATTGTTAATTATTAGTAGATTACTTTGGTACTCAATTTAATTATAGCAGAAAAAATGGATGCCGGAAGGCGTATATCGTACATTCTCTCGGATAAAACATCGAAGCAGAAAAAAACTAAGAACATCAGTTATATAGAATTTGAAAGGAACAATGAGCAGAATATCATGGTCTCATTAAGTGGGCATATACTAGGAGCTGATTTTCCAGAAGAGTTCAAAGATTGGGTTAAATCTGACCTTGATAAGCTTATAGACTCCAATATTATCTATAAAGTTACCAACCAGAGGGCATATTCTGCATTGAAATCATTTTCAGGCATTGATAATATCATTATAGCTACTGACTATGACCGTGAAGGAGAACTCATAGGAGTGGAGGCATTAAAATTTATAGAGCCGGGTTATACAAACATCAGGCGTGCCAAATTCAGTGCACTGACGTCACAGGAGGTAAAGGATGCCTTTGACAATCTCCTTGATGTAAATTACGGGCTTGCAGACTCTGCCAAGGCACGGGAAGAGATAGACCTGCTCTGGGGTGCAGTTCTCACAAGGTTTTTCTCTGTAACAAGCAACAGGCTCTGGAAAGATTTTATCTCTGTGGGAAGGGTACAGACGCCAACACTGGCATTGATAGTTGAAAGGGAAGAAGAAATAACAAGCTTTGTGCCGGAAAAATATTTTGTCATAAATGTTACATTCAATAAGGGAATAGATTTCCAGGGCGTGTATGAAAAAAATATAAAAGACGAAGATGAAGCAAATAAAATTTTTAATGCAATAAATGGGAATGATGGGATAGTAAAATCATATAAAAATGAGAAAAAAGAGGTGTATAAACCCCCACCATTCAGCACAACGGATTTCCTGAGGGAAGCATCCAGAATAGGGGTTACGCCGTCCAATGCTATGAAAATAGCCGAAAAGCTCTATATGAGCGGGCTTATAAGCTATCCAAGAACTGATAATACCGTTTACCAGCGATCTATACCGCTTAAAAGCATAGCAAAAAAATTTGAAGGTACTGAATTTGATAATGAAGCAAAGATGGTACTGGGGCAGGAAAAGATTTATCCATCGAGGGGCAAGGTTGAAACTACAGACCACCCGCCAATATACCCTGTTTCATATCCGAAAAAGGCTCTTACAGGTGCATATAAAAACATCTATGAACTTATAGTTAGAAGATTTTTAGCTACATTGTATAAAAATGCAGTTATAGAAAAATCTGATGCAGATATTGACATAAAAGGTTATAATTTCAAATCATCGGGCGAAAAAATAATCGACAACGGATGGTTTGACATTTATAAATACAGAAAATTAAGAGAATATAAACTTCCAGAACTGGTAATAGGGGAAACAGTAAAAGGAAAAAAATGGAATATGGAAGAAAAGTATACGGAGCCTCCTAAGAGATACGATGTGGCATCCCTGCTTAAACTCATGGAATCATTGAATCTCGGAACAAAAAGCACAAGGCATGACATTATACAGAAGCTCAATGACAGGAACTTTGCAACAGGCAATCCATTAAGGCCAACACCGCTGGGTATAGGGTTCATAAAATCTATAACAACTATTGATTCAGACATTGCAAAGCCTGATATGACTGCCGAGCTGGAAAAAGAGATGGATAAAATAGCAGAAAACCAGAAAAAATTGGATGATGTTGTCAATGACTCAAGAAATATGCTCCACAGTGCGTTAAAAGGTTTCAGAGGGAATAAGGAAGAAATTAAAGAAACAATTACATCATATGCCAACAAGGGCGATTCTATAGGGACATGCCCGCTGGATGGCGGTGAAATATCACTGATTAAATTCAGGAATTTTTCAAAAATAAAGTGCTCAACAGAGGGCTGCAAAATCAATTTTAACCTTAACGCCACCGGGTTAGTGCAGATGACGGATAAAAGGTGTGATGTATGTTCCCTGCCAATTATAAAGATAATCAGGAAAGGACAGTCCCCGGAGTATAGATGTGTCGATCCGAATTGCGAATATAACAGAAAAAAACTTTCTATTGGAAAATGCCCCTCTGATGGTGGCGACCTCATAATCAGGCAATCCAGGTACGGAAAGCGGTTTCTGGGGTGCTCCAACTATCCAAAATGCACCGTAACATATCCACTCCCGCAGAAAGGTGTGATAATGCCAACAGGAGAAATATGCCGGTACTGTGGCGCACCATTGCTTATAATGGTTAATGGAAAGAGAAAATGGAAATTTTGCCCGAATATGAAATGTGAATACAACAGGAAGGATAAAGTTGAAAAAAGCGAATCAGAGAATAAATAGTGAGCTGTTCGGCATTCTGCTCTTCATAGTTTCAACAGCATTTGCACTGTACCTGGCATTTAACCTTGACCAGATTTCCGGCATAGCTGCAGAGTCAAATGGCATATCATTTATCTTTGTTATATACTATATAGTTTTCATTGTCATTTTTACTGCTGCGGCACTTTACATAATTAAAAAACATGCAAAGATAATGAAAGCAATATTTATTGTACTTGTACTATACATGATTTTCCTGGTGTCATCCATAGTTGCAGGAATAGTTGCTGTGAATCTTCCTGAATATTATGCAATAATTGCTATAGTAACAGGTTTCTTTGCATACATGTTGATATTCCGGAATGAATGGTATATCACAGATGCTGCAGGGCTTATTATGATATCCGGGGCAGCGGCTATACTGGGCATACTTCTCAGGCCTTATATTGCAATAACTTTGCTGGTAGTTTTCGCTGTGTATGATTATATATCAGTTTATAAAACGAAGCATATGGTAACACTTGCTAAGGCGGCGATTGACAATCAGTTTCCACTTATGTTCACCCTTCCATCTCAAGGTGGAATCAAAATTAAAGACCTTACATTCGATAATCGCGGCACACATTCTGTAATAATGCTGGGGTTTGGAGATATGGCAATTCCTGAACTATTAATTATCTCCTCTGCAATATACAATCCACTCCATATTGCATTGTTTATTGCACTTACCCTGGCAGGGGCACTCTCTGCCCTTGGATTTCTTTTCTTTTTTAACCATGGAAAACCTGCGCCAGGGCTTCCTTATATCAATACTGGAGTTATAATTGGCTTCCTTATTGCATTTGCAGTTGTAGCGATTTAATGAAGGAAAACACGCTTTCCGGTAAAGTATAATGGTATTTTATATTCATTGCACCTTTTTATTACGTCATCATCCCTTATAGATCCGCCAGGTTGTATGATAGCATCTATTCCATTCTTATAGCATTCGATGACCGAGTCGTCAAATGGAATGAATGCGTCAGAAGCCAGCACTGAACCTTTTACATTGCTATTGCCCCTTTCTATAGCTATTTTTAATGATTCTATCCTGGATGTTTGCCCTGCACCAATTCCAACCGTTGTCCTGTTCTTTGCAAGTACCATGGCATTGCTCTTTGCATGTGCAACTACCTTCCACGCAAATTCCAGGTCTGCAAGTTTTTCCTTTCCTGCTTCTGCTGTTGATTTCAATTCCAGATTGTCATACCTGTAGTCCAGCCTGGACTGCACAAGTACACCTCCGGATACCGAATAAATTGCTTTTTCAGGGTCGTGATCCATGGAGCATTTCAGGATTCTCATATTCTTTTTCTTTTTTAACAGGTTCAATGCATCTGTATCATATTCTGGAGCTATCAATACCTCAATAAATTTTTTTTGCATTTCCTTTGCTGTATCCATATCGAGTTTTCTGTTGAGTGCAACTACAAATCCATAGGCTGATTCCGGGTCTGCGTTGTATGAATTGATAAAAGCTTCTTTCAATGTGCCTGCACTGGATACACCTGATGGAGTCCTGTGCTTTACTATTACAGATGTAATATCCTGAAAATCCTGCACTGTTTCCAGTGCTGCATTGGCATCCAGTATATTATTGTATGATAATTCTTTGCCGTTCAACTGTATGGAATTTGGTATTCCATATTTTTCATTTACCTTGAACATATATGCTTCCTGGTCTGGATTTTCCCCGTATCTCAGATCTGTCCTATCGTAGCCATGTATGAATAATTCCTCAGGCTGCTTATCATTTAATTTCCTGTACAGCCGGTTATATATCTGAATATCATAATCCGCAGATCTTGAGAATGCCCTTAACCCCAGTATTTCTTTAGTTTTCATATCAATTTTCCCATTCTTTTGAAGAACATCTTTTACCATGCTGTAATCATCCGGATGTGAGAGTACTGCAACATTTTTGTAATTCTTTGCAGCTGCCCTTATAAGCGACAAGCCACCTATGTCTATATTTTCTATCATTTTCTCAAGATCATCTGTTTTAGACGCCTCAACGAATGGATATAAATTGCATATTACCATGTCAAAATCTTTATAATGATATTTTTCCAGCTGCATATTGCTTTCACTGTCACGTTTTGAAAGTATTCCTGAAAAGATTGCGGGATGCAGTGTTTTTACACGCCCGCCAAGAAGATCGTCGAACCCCGTAAGATTTGATGAATTATTTGCTGCAATATTATTATCTTTGAGGTATTTTACTGTGCCTTCTGTCCCATATATCTCATCAATATGGTCCTTTATTGAACTTAAAAAATTAACCAGGCCTGTCTTGTCATAGACGCTTATGAGAATTCTCATATTACCCTATTAAAAAATGTTTTAAATATTTATTGCAGAGGTTATCATATTTATCTCCGGGTTACAATAATTATTTCAGGGGATTGACCAGAACAAATGCATATTTAATTTTATTCCATAGATTTATAATTAAGGGCAATATGTATTTAATATGTCAAACTCGGAAATAGCTGGGATTTTTGAAAATTTATACAATATTTTAAGCATTGATGAAAAAACAAAATTTGAAGCCCTGGCATACCAGAGGGTGGCAAGGGAATTGCAATCAATGCCGGATGATGTTTCTGATCTCTATGATAAATATGGCATTGGTGGATTAATGAAAATTCCCGGTGTTGGCAAGGGAATCGCACAGCATATAATAGAATACCTGAAAACCGGAAAAATAGAAAAATATGAAAAAATTAAAAGTGAATACCCTATTGATTTTAAAGATTTATTCCGGATAGAAGGCCTAGGGCCTAAAAAAGCAATATTACTGTATAAAAAGCTCGGCATAAAAAATTTAAATGATTTAAAAAAAGCTGCAGAAGAACATAAAATAGCAGATATCCCCGGCTTTGGGAAAAAAAGCGAAGAATTAATATTAAAGAATATTTCAATGCTGGCTTCGTTGCACGGTAGAATTTTGCTTGCCCAGGGATTAAATGAGGCAAGAAAAATCATTTCATATTTAACAAAAAGTGATTTTATAGACAGATGCTTTATCGCCGGGTCAACAAGAAGAATGAAAGAGACTCTGGGGGACATTGATATACTGGCAACATCGAAAGATAGCAAAAAAACTATGGATTTATTTATAAATTTTGAGGATGCAAGATCGGTGATGATAAAAGGCGAGACAAAAACAACAATTCTATTAAGCACCGGTGTGACCTGCGACCTGCGTGTTATCAATGATGCAAGCTTTGGTGCTGCATTGCAATATTTTACTGGTAGCAAAGACCACAATATAAAGATAAGGAAAATAGCAATAGGCAATAATTATAAGTTGAATGAATACGGCCTGTTTTATAATGATAGCAATATAGCAGCCAGTAAGGATGAAAAATTCATATACAACAGGCTAAATATGGATTATATACCTCCAGAAATGCGTGAAGACCGTGGTGAGATAGAACTGGCATTGCAACACAGGATACCGGAATTGATAAGTTTAAATGACATTAAAGGAGACCTGCATTTGCATACAAAGGAAAGTGATGGCCTCAACACAACGGAAGAAATGGTTAATGCTGCGCTGGAAAAGCGTTATGAATATATTGCAATGACAAACCACACAAAAAATCTAAAAATAGCCCATGGAATTGGAGACCAGGATTTTATAAAATATTTTGATACAGTAGATAAATTAAATCAGAAATATAAGATAAAAATATTGAAAGGCGCAGAAGTTGATATCTTAAAGGATGGCTCACTGGATTTAAAAGATGAAACACTGGGACAGATGGATTGCGTAATTGCTTCAGTCCATATGAATATCTCAATGGAAAAGGAAGATATGACACAGAGAGTAATAAACGCAATAAAAACCGGTAAGGTAAATATTCTGGGGCACCCCACCGGAAGGTTGATTAATAAAAGATCGTCATATGAAATAGAACTGGATGAGGTATCAAAATACTGTGAAAAATATAAAACTGCACTGGAAATTAATTCTTCTCCTGAGAGGTTAGATTTAAACGATGAAAACATTCTAAAAACCTCGAAGTACAATGTTTATTATTCAATAAACACAGATTCGCACAACATTTACGGGTATGATTTTATGGAATTGGGCGTTGGAACCGCAAGAAGGGGATGGCTTGGAAAGGAAAAAGTAATAAACACAATGGATTTAAATGGCCTGATGAAGTTTTTAAAAAAATAATATTTAATAAACTGCATCTTAATTATTTATTTTAATAACCATGAATATTTTTCAGGAATTTAGCGATTGCCAGAGGTTTTATAGTTAAATCTATATTCGTCCACTAACTAATATTTAAATAAATCATAGTTATCAATTTTTATGAAAGTCTTTTCATCTAAAAAAAGATTCATAGTAGGAGTAATTGTTGCAATAGTTATAATTTCAATGATTTCAGTCTCCATTGGGCCTTTACCGCCGACTAATAAACTGCTAAATCCTTCAAAAGGTATTTATTCTATTCCACCGGAGTATAAAACTGGCGCTAAATATATGAATATTACTTATAATGGTAAGACTGCAGAGGTCATAACTTTCCAGGAATCTGATGGATTTATAGGCATATATAGCAACCATAACTGGTCGTTATATTATGAACAGGGCTATTTAGAGGCAAAATACAGGCTTGCACAGATGGTCTTCATCAAGAAGGAAGCACAGGGCACTTTATCCGAACTTGTAGGTAAAAGTGAATTGTCATCGGATATATTTTCAAGGGAATTAATGGACTGCCAGATAGCTAAATCTGAAGTAAACAACCTTTCAAAAACTTCCTACACCTATATGGCAACCAGCAATTTTGTCTCCGGTATAAACTCATACATAAACAATTTGAGCTATGGAAATACGCCACTGCTTTTTAAACTGCTCAATTATAAGCCCAAGGATTTTAACATAACAAATATCTTTGCAATCCAGCAAACTTTTCTGTGGGAAAACAGTGCAGGAGGCTTTGAGCCGCTTTACTTCCAGTATGCATTGCAGAAAATGCCTGAAAACATTATAAAAGCGCTGTATCCAGCTTACCAGGCAGGAATACAAAACCCCATTGTGCCTTATCAATGCAATCCGGGAATTTACAACGAAACAGGCGATATTAACAATTTAACATTATACACGCCGTCTGTGCATATACCGGTAAACATAAGCAGCATACCTGCATTTTCATCGCCAACATCACTTGCATTTCCATCCTCTGAAAGTTTCAGCAACGACTGGGCAGTCAACGGGGTAAAAACAGACAATGTTTCGGCTTTGCTTGCAAATGACCCACATCTCACGACAAGCGTGCCTTCAATATGGATAGGTTTCCAGCTTGTATCTCCAGGCATGAACGTGATCGGAGTGGTGTTCCCTGGTTTCCCCGGCATAATACTCGGACATAATAGTTACATAGCATGGGGTGCAACTAACGGGCAGACACAGGAAACTTACTTCTATGCTGAAGAAACATCCAGTTCACATCCATACAGTTACTATTCCAACGGAAACTGGACAAAATTCACAGTGATAAACGAAACAATAAATGTAAAGGATTCAAAGCCATATAATCTGCAGCTGGAAGTTGCAGACAATGGGGTTGTGGTTGACAATGATTCGGGAACAAAAATTGCCATGGACTGGACGGGTCTATCCCCGAGTTATGAGCTTACATTTTTCCTGCATATAGACAGAGCACATACAGTATCAGAGTTCAGGGACAACCTTACACAATATTTCAAGGTTGCAATACAGAACTGGGCAGTTGCAGGTTCAAAGGGCAATATCGGCATATTCCCGTATGGAGATTATCCTGTCATAGAATCAGGCAATCCCAGAGGTGTATTAAATGGAACTGGTAGGTCAAACTGGGTGGGTTTCATACCACTGAAATATGAGCCGTCCTTATACGACCCTGCAAGGGGATTTGTATTCTCTGCTAACCAGATAACTGTTTCACCAGGTTATCCATATTATACTGGCTGGCTTTATGAAACAGGGCCACGTGCAAATGAGATATATTCATTGTTAAATTCAACTTCCGGGTTCAATACGTCAAAAATGGAAAAAGTACAGTTGTCGGTACATGATTACTCAACCAATATTTTCCTGAAGCCCCTGTTGAAATCCATTGAAAAATACTATGGAAATACAGAAATATATAATGAATTGGAATCATGGAACGGGAATATGGATATTAATTCTTCAGCAGCAAGTGTTTTCCATTTCTGGGAACATAATATAGTAAACGATACTTTCCTGCCATACATGGAAGAATACGGAATAACTCCTCAGGATGGATTATATAACATATCATTCTTCCTGGGTAGCGATGTAACATACCATGGCCCACTGATGGAAGACCTGGTAAACTGGACAATTAATTATCCTGATTCAACATATTTCAATAACCCTTTGAATGGCAATGTTGAGAATTTTTCATCACTGGCACTTCATGCATTTAACCAGACAATAAATGAGCTTAATAAAAAATATGGCACAATATCATCGAAATGGGACTGGGGCAATATTCATAAGAGGTACTTATCCAGCTTCTTTAGCATAAATACATTGAATACAAAGGAAATCCCGGCGGCTGGAAATGGAAATACGATAAACGCAGCATACGGGCTTACATCCAATTTTGGCCCCTCATGGAGGCTTATAGTTAACCTGTCAAATCCTGCAAAGTCCGTAGGCATATATCCCGGTGGCATCTCTGAAAACCCATTGAGCAGTTATTATTCAAACAACTTCATACCATGGAACAACGGTGTATATTACACATTAATTCCAGTAAATATGCCGGAACAATTTTATCAGGGGTATGGTGATCAAAAATGAATGATAAATATTTTAATATATATGGAATATTCATATTAATTATAACTGCCTTTTTGCTTGGATATTACGGTTACTGGTATTTGCAAATTGTACCTGCAATTTTAATAGGCTATTTCATGGTTAGAAAAATTTCATATATAGTTTTAGCGGGTGTAGCCTCAATGCTGGGAATTTTTATAGCTTTAATACCATCCTATGCCACAAGGATCAGGGGTGCGTCATTAGCATCCAGCATAGCGGGAATTCCATTTTACCTGGTAATACTATTAACCTTCCTGATTATATTCGTTATAACAATAGCGGGATTGCTAATAGGCTCTTCAATTAATAAATAATTGCCAGGAAGTGTATTTAATATATTTTATTTCGTTAATTTATTCAAAATACTTTTATACCATATATGAATGAAATAATTATGGAAATATTTAAAAAAGAGAGAACTATTGATACCACTAAAAATCTTCCTGACCTGATCAATGCCTTTTCACAATACCTGACAGATAATAAGTGGAGGGTTCAGAGCAATGTCCAGGCAGACAAAGCTATACTGCAGGCACAGAAGTTTGGAATATTAAGGGGATTGGTTGCAGCTGACAGGGCACTTACATTTCTATTCACATCGGAAGGGTCACAGGTTAAGGTTCAGGTTGGAGTAGGTAAATTGCTGGGCGATATTGCCGTAACAGCTATAGAGGTTATTCTCCTTTCGGAGATTTTCATAGTTGTTGATGTCCCTGAAATAGCATGGTCAGATCATGTGGAAAAAGAATTGCTGGATGAGTTGCAGAACATAGCAACACAGCAATAACACAGTATCCTGAAAATTTTTATCTTTTAGTTCAACATATACTATAAATGGACGATAATAAACTCACAAAATTTTTAACCTCAGCAAAATTAAATGGCTATAGTTCCGGAAATGCTTATTATAAGGGCAAAATTGCCGGAACAATGGAATTTTCATTTAAAGATGGTAAATTGAAATATGCAGACATTTATTCCGGAACTGTATCATTTATCGGGCAAGAAACCGTCTTTGAGAATAATATTCCACAGTGGGGCATGGTGTATTATGGTGCAATCCTGGATGACAGCTATGACTCCAAAGAGGTTTATGATTTTCTCCGGAGTGCCTTAAGGACCATGCCAGAAAGCCTGCCCTTGAGAGGGAATGATGTTTTCTCAAACAATAAATTTACATACAAAAACGCCAGTGAAGGGGATATAGGGCATTTTATGGGATATGAAGAAATTGAGGAAGCTGATAATGTTATTTATGAAATGCATTACTCTGGCGGCTATATCATATGAATTGAAATTATGTGAACCGCATTGAAATATTTAACACTGAATCTTCAAAATGATTCATAGTAATATTTATGAATAGCGAGTAATTTCTATGTCCTGCAGACAAAAGGTTTAAAAACTTATACCTATGTGAGGCTTATGGAGTCACAATTAAAAGTTGAAAGAAACATCCAGGTAGAGGCAATAAAGCAGAGCCCTACAATGAGCAGGGAAGTTGAAATTGTGGAGAGAAAGGGAATCGGGCATCCGGACAGCGTTGCGGATGGAATTGCCGAATCAGTAAGCAGGGCATTGAGCAAATATTACTTAAAGCAATATGGCAGAATATTACACCATAATACAGATCAGGTGGAGGTGGTGGGAGGACAGGCAGATCCTAAATTCAAAGGAGGAAATGTTCTTGACCCTACATACATATTATTAAGTGGGCGTGCTACTGCATCCGTTGGAAACGAGAGAATTCCTGTAAAATCACTGGCAATTAAGTCAGCAAAAGATTATTTGAGAGAGCATTTCCCGGATCTTGACATAGATTCTGATGTAATGATAGATTCAAGAATAGGAAATGGATCGGTGGACCTGAGAGGGTTATATGATACAAGAAAATTCAAAGCAAATGATACTTCCTTTGGAGTTGGATTTGCACCATTTACCGATACAGAGACACTTGTAAAACTTACAGAGAAATATATAAACGGCGACCTTAAGAAATCATTGCCAGCAATAGGATATGATATAAAGGTAATGGGATTCAGGAAGGGAAGGACCATAAACCTTACAGTGGCAGCAGCATATGTGGATAAATACGTTAAAGACCCTTCAGAATATTATGCTATAAAGGATGAACTTGTAAACAAGATAAAGGATAATGCAGTAAAATACACAGATGAGGACGTTCAGGTATTTGTAAATACTGGAGATGTCAAATCAGACAGTGTTTATTACCTTACTGTTACAGGCCTTTCTATGGAGAATGGCGATGATGGCTCCGTGGGAAGAGGAAACAGAGTCAATGGAATAATAACACCATACAGGCCAATGAGTATGGAAGCTGCAGCAGGGAAAAATCCTGTAACCCATGTGGGAAAGTTGTATAATGTACTGTCAAACCAGATAGCAGACAAAGTGGTAAAGGAAGAAGGAGGAGATATAAAGGAAGTCCTTGTAAGGATAGTTTCCCAGATAGGAAGGCCTGTAGATGAGCCTCATGTTGCATCTTTACAGCTTATCTATGAAGACAATGTTGACCCTTCAAAACATAAGAACAATATAAGGGCAATAGCAGATGACAAACTGGCACACATAGAAGAACTAACACAGATGTTTGTTGACGGAAAAGCAGATGTCTTTTAAATTTTATATTATTTTCCACATAAGGTAAGCGTCGGATAAATCCGAGTAATAATTTTTTAATGTTGAAATAATAGAGAAACCATTCCTTTTGTAAAATTTTATTCCGTTTTCATTGTCAGTGCGCACTTCCAATCTTACTGTGGACAGGCCAGCACGGATCATGACATTTAACTCCTGTGTCAACAGTGCCTTGCCTATACCTGCATACCGGAATTCCTGTTTAACGGCAAACAGTAAAATTCTGCCTTCCGTGCCGGAATATTTAGCTCCAATAATAAAACCAACTACAGAATCAAAATTGTCGTACACTATAAATGCCTGGGGCCATGCCCTGTAAAGGTCGAGTATCAGGGATTTAGTGTAGTACTCAGACAATGAGCACTTTATTATTTCCATTATAGTCTCACTATCTTTTATTTCGAATCCTCTGGGATAACCAAAAAATGAGTTCCCTGCGGCCATATATGCCATGTATATGTATAAAATATTATAATCTTTCCAATTACACCAGGAACCTGGGGACGACAAGCATTGCAAAAAACAGGTTGAAAAGTACTATAGAAGCCATTCCCACATAAAGATAGTTTTTGTCATCAAAAAATGAAAGCCAGCCTATAAACACCACGGTGATAGGTGTGAATATGAGAACCCAGAGCCCTACTGTTATAAAATAAAGGCCATCTATTGCAGAAAGGCCTGATACTATCTTGCTCAGCGATACTGATTTTGAATCTATTCCATGTGCCAGTGCGTAATTATAATTGGACATCTGAGATAGTGTGAATCCATCTCCCCCATTCTTCGCAAACAGGATTATGACACCAACTACAATAAAAGAAACGCTTATCATTACTCCTGCTTTCAGGAAATAACTTATTATTATTTCATCGTCGTGATTTTTCATTGACCTTCCTCCACTCTTTCCTTTTAGAGTTATAAAATAGAAGCGATATTAATACTATAGATATTATAACAGATATAAAGAACTGTATCATCAATGAGAAAGTGATCAGGAAATTTATGAGGTGAAGTCCTTTAAACACCATATCGAATCCCAGGAATGATAGTATTGCGAAGAATATCCATCTTATATTTTCATTAGAAATTTTTACAAGCACCTTTGCTCCGAAAAATGCCCCTATTAAAACCCCTATTGCCGTTGCTGCAGCTATGAATAGATTTATATATCCTTCATACCAGTATATTGAACTCCCTGTTGCTGCGGTTATTCCTATCATAAAATTGCTTGATGTTGTTGTAACCTTCATGGGAAGGTTCATTGCCCAGTCCATCCCCAGGACTTTCAATGCACCAGAGCCAATTCCAAGCAGTCCAGAAACAAACCCTGCAAAAAACATTACTATTTCTCCAAGCCACCATCTAATCCCATGATATTTTATTGTTTTTCTCAACCTTTCATCATAATAAGAGCCGGTAAGCTGGAATAACTTTGTGCTCCAGTCCGGTTTTGTTTCAGGTGGAACTTCCTTTCCAATTTTTTTAATTGTTGGTATTAATGAAAATAAAAGCACAAGCCCGAAGATAACGTAAACTGACCATATCAATGCGTGCTTATCAATAAAAACTAATGTAAGAGACCCAACTATTGCACCTGTGGTGGTGGCAATTTCCAATCCTATTCCTATCTTTATATTGGCTATTTTTTTCTTTGTGTATGCACTTGCAGACCCTGCAGATGTTGCTATAGTAGAAATAAGGCTCGCACCGGCAGCAAAGATAAAAGGAATGCCGTAGAATAATGTCAGCACAGGAACCAGTACTGTTCCGCCGCCAAGTCCTGTTAATGATCCAATGAATCCTGCAATAATAGAGCCGAAAACTATAGTCAGGAATTTCAATGCTATTAAAAGTAAAGTCATTTACACTTTATTACATTACTATATTTATTATTTATCAATGGAAATTATATATATCCTGATTTAAATTATTGATAGTATATATTAATTGCTGTAATTATAAAAAGTTCCTGTATCATTATAATCTACCTACACGTTAATATTAATTCTGCCGGTGATTTACAGGCAAAAACTGCCTGGCATATGAAGTATATTATGAATCTCAGAGTTTATATGTTATCCATATGCAATAGCTTAACTCCGGTTTACTTTCAAATTAAGCTTTCTGAAGCCATACATTATATCGCTATCTATTCTATCATCAGGGGAAGGCTTTTCAATTTCAAATCCAGGAACAGCCTTTGAAAATTCTTCCAGTGCTATTCTAGCTTCCAATCTTGCAAGTGGTGCACCAAGGCAAAAGTGTATTCCCTGGCCGAATGCCATATGCCTCTTTTCCTTTCTGTATGGATTAAATGATTCCCCATCCTCAAATACTTCCTCATCCCTGTTAGCGGATCCGAGGTACAAAGCAAGTATGTCATTTTTCAAAATCTCTTCACCCCCGATCTCTGTATCTATTTTAGAGTATCGTCTTGTTGATTGCACAGGCGATCTATATCTCAGGGTTTCCTCTACAACGCCGGGTATTATGGATGGTGTTTTTCGCATGTCATCATAAATTTCAGGATGGTCATATAAAGAGAGAATAGCGTTTGTGATAAGATTGGTTGTGGTTTCGTTTCCGGCTACAAGAAGCAGTATTGCAAATCCAGCAATTTCCTTATCTGAAAGCTTCCTTCCATCCATTTCAACTGTAGAAAGCCTTGATATGAGGTTATTTCCATTAGAGTTTCTGTCTATTTTTTTGTAAAAATAATCTGCCATATCATATTGTGTTTCTATATCAGGCCCTCTTCCAAGGGATGTTGCCAGCTTATCTGACCAATCCCTAAAAATTTCAGAATCAGACTCTGGAACGCCAAGCATCTCAGAAATAACCCTTATTGGCAACTGGTAGGACAGATCTGAAACAACATCTGAATTCTCCTTTTCCACAATTGCATGGACAAGCATTCTGGCAAGTTCCCTGATTCTCGGTTCAAATAATTCTATACTGCGTGGTGTGAACGCACTGCCAACAAGGCTTCTTAAGGTGGTGTGCAGGGGAGGGTCAAGCAGCAATATGCTTGGTGTAGTTTTCTCGTTGAGCATTGCTGCCATTTCTTCCCCTAAAAGGTCACGGAACTGGGAAGAAAAATTCTGGTGGTCAGAAAGGATTCTGGATATGGTTTTATATTTGAAAATATGTATCATATTTCCTTCCCTGTATACAGGTGAGCTTTTCCTCATTTCACGATACCATTCAAATGGTTCTTGTTTATATGTAGGAATTCCCATAAATTAATATTGCGATTTAATATATTATTTTGCCCATGATGAATTAAAATATGACAGCAGAATTAAGCTTAATCAATAAAAATAAAAAGGATGATAATATCACTTCTTAGATGATCCAGAAATATTACAGGGGCAAACCATCATATGGGGATGATTTTGATTATATACTTATATCCCGTATGACAATAAAATCAGATACCTTTGACGGGATTTTCCATGACGTTTATTCCAATCATTACGACCTTACACTATTATTTGGAAAGCAGGGCATTATCGCTTTTATTTATGGATTGTTTATCAAACTCTCCCTATCTGTCAAGAAGGGGAAGGTACTTCCATTTGGAACTATTTATTCCAGGAATGCCTATGAATATCTCATTTCAAAAAATATTGTGCCTGACATGGAAAAAAACATGATACTTGGAAACACATTGCTGTTGAAAAACAGGAGTTTTGAATATAAGATAGTAAATACCAGATTGCGCTGCAGGGAAAATATTCACTTTAAGGACTTCCTTGACCTGACTATCAGAAGAGGAAATATGTTCAGGTATATTATTGTAGGAATTACAGGGGTCATTGTAAATGAGGGTGTACTGCTCCTCCTGCATGGCAAGCTTGGAAGTGAATTAAGCATTATACCCGCAATTGAAATTTCAATTATTTATAACTTTATTTTAAACAATAAATACACATTTAAAGGAAGGGGGCATTTTTACATGAGATTGGCTAAGTACAATTTATTTAATCTCATAGGATTCGCTGCCAATCTTGGTGTGTATTATACAGCGGTGTATTACAGGACAGATATATACGTGGCAGATTTCCTTGGTATACTGGTGGCATTCATAATTACATACACAACTGCCACCATGATAGTGTGGTAACATGGAAAAAACAGGTACACTGGACAGGATTCAACGCATTATATTGAATGAAACCGCCACAGTGCTAATTTTATCGGCTTTCGTGGCATTCGGGCTTTTTGGTTACCTTAACGTTTACGCCATAGTACTGGAAACTGCATTGCTTCTGCTTGCATTTATAATACTTCTCGCATCTAACCTCAATGGATGGTTCCGATTCAAGCCATTTTATGTACAGGCTTTCCTGTATTCCACCATGTTGCTTGTGGACATGGTAATATTTCTGGCAGTTTCCAACCGGGCAATGAAATATGTTCTTCTTGCAGTTGCAACAGTATTGTTGTTAATTGTATCCTATATATTCTATAAAGACCCGGACTCCTATGCTTTCCTGAAAAAAAGGGAGCATATGGTAAAACCTATTTACATAATTGTGTCTGCTGCATTCATTGTAGCTGTGTCTGCAATTGCTGTACTTGTTGCATTTGAACCAACTGATGAGTTCCTTATTGATTTGTATTCCGCAATGAAATTCATGCATGGATTGAATCCCTATAATCCTGCAACCACGGCAGGGGTCTTTCTATATTTCAAGCATTTCAACCTTGACCTTAACGTAACCCCCACCATGTATGGTAAGGATATAACACTGCAGGGATACCCGGCCCTGGCTTTCCTTATTTACATACCCTATGTGTACATAGGAAAATTTGCAAACCTGATAATTTCTGCTATAGCATTTATTCCGTTCATTATAATATATAAAAAATTCAATAACAGAAAAGTAGCGCTGTATGCAATGTTTGCCCTGCTGGTAAATGTAATATTCCTTTACAGTTCGGCTTTTTCCTTAATAGGGCTGGTGTGGGTAGTATTCATTATGGTATCATATTATTACAGGGATAAACCAGTGTATTCCGGCATATTTTTTGGATTGGCACTGTCGGCAAAGCAGTTTCCTGCAATTATTTTCCCATTTATGTTTTATATGATATACAGGGAAAAGGGGATAGTTGCAGCCATAAAGTGGACTTTATCTGCATTCCTGGTATTCATGCTAATCAATGGATATTTTATTATCAAATCACCTGTACTGTATTTCAAAGATATCCTTTCTTCAGAGATAGCAAAACTCATAGGCATCGGATTCGGGCCATCGCAATTGTCTTTCCTTAACTTTATACACATTCCTGCCACCATGTTTACGGTTTTGCTTGTGCTGTCACTGGTTGTAACCTTTATTTTATATGTAACCCATTATGATACATTAAAATTCGAACTTTTCGCATTTCCCATGCTGATACTGTTATTCAATTACAGGCTGCTCATAACCTATGTTGCATTCTGGCCAATTATATCCCTCATATCCATAGAGGATATAAATTATAAAAAGAAAATAAATATAGATAAAAAAGCGCTGAAACGTTATGCCACATACGCTTTTGCAATATTAATTGCAATATTAATTGTGGGGGCATATTTCGGTGTGCATTCCACAGAGGATGTTAAAGTCAATTCCATAAGCCTTGACATGTCAAAGGGGAAAATTCAGAAGATATACATGAATGTTACATATACAGGCACTGCCTCGGAAAACATATATTTCCGAGGAATAATAAACGAAACAAATTATAATGGCCTCCTGTTCAATTACACGGGAAATAGATTGAGTCCTGGAAGCACCACAAATATTACACTGTATCCTGTAAGGGGTGAAACAATCCCGGATAATATTACAATTGACCTGATAGGATACAATGGAACTGTCCAGGGTTCATCTGCTTACACAATAAATAACTGGAAGGTTACGCCTTACCATGATTTGCTATATAATCCTCCGCAAAATAAGTTATCGCTAAGTCAGAGCCTGCCCTGAACAGGGAAATAAGCGCCTCATTTACGGTATCGGCAGCCAGTGCCCCTGAGAGTACTGCATTTTTGACCATGCTATATTCACCGCTCACCATGTATGTTGCCAGTGGCATTTTATAAAGTTGCTTTGCCCGGTAAATCATATCCAGGTAGAATAAAGCAGGCTTTACCATGATTATGTCGGCGCCTTCCTTCACATCAAGATCTATTTCACGCATTGCCTCGTCACCATTCCGGTAATCCATCTGATAACTTTTCCTGTCGCCAAATTGTGGTGTGGAATCTGCAGCATCCCTGAATGGTCCATAGAGGTTGGATGCAAATTTTGAACTGTATGCCATAATCATTGTGTTGACATAGCCATTGGAATCCATTGCCTTCCTTATGACCCCGACCTGCCCGTCCATCATCCCTGAAGGGGCAACTATGTCAACTCCTGCCTCTGCATAGCTTATTGCCTCTTTCCCATATATATTGAGGGTTTTATCGTTGTCCACATAGCCATTGGATATTACCCCACAATGCCCTGTATCCGTATATTCACAGAGGCAGAGATCTGCAATTACATTCAATTTTGTATTTAACTTTGCAGATCTGATGGCTTTCTGGACTATTCCATCATGGTCATAGGATGATGTGCCTGAAGAATCTTTATGTTTTGGTATTCCGAAAATTATAATATTTTTGACCCCGATGTCCTCAAGATGCCCTATGTATTTTTCATATTCATTTAATGAATACCGGTAAATTCCTGGCATTGACTTAATTGCAGTTTTTGATTTTTCCGTCTCATCCACAAAAACTGGCATTATAAGCTTATCTGAATTTATTTTGGTTTCACTGAAAATATCCCTTAGATTGCTATTTAACCTGTACCTTCTCATACGTTCAACTGGAAACATAGGTAAATATGGTTAATTGCTAAATAAATATTGTTAATTCAAATTTTTCCATTGCTTTTTAAGTATTCACTGTAAAACTCCGGATAGGCCTCATATTCTATATCATCGAAATCATGGGCTTCCATGAAGCCTTTCAGCCTGAGCAGGCAGGAATCGCATTTTCCACACGCTTTTTCCCTTCCATTGTAGCATGACCATGTAAGCCTGTATGGAACGCCAAGTTTCCTGCCAAGCTTAACTATATCACTTTTTGTAAGGTATTGCAATGGCACCATAATCCTGAATCCCTCTGTAATTCCCAGTTCCGTGCCGAGATTTAAGGTTTTTTCCATAGCGTTGAAGAATTCTGGCCTGCAATCTGGATACCCTGAATAATCTATTGCATTTGCGCCTATAAAAATAGAATTAGCTTTTATTGTTTCTCCATATGCAGCAGCAAGTGAGATAAATATGGTATTCCTGGCAGGCACATATGTAACAGGTATTTCCTTTTCAATGTTTTCCAACCCGCGCTCGGGCACATCTATTTTATCTGTGAGTGCAGAACCGCCTATCTGTGTCATGTCAATTTTAATTTTCTTGAGCTTGACTCCATAGTAATTGCAAATATCCTCTGAACTCTGTAGTTCCCTGATATGCCTCTGCCCGTAGTCAAAGCTTACAGGATAAACCTCATAGCCCTTATCCAGTGCATATGCCAGAACGGTAGGAGAATCAAGGCCCCCTGAAATCAGTATCACTGCCTTATCATTAGCCATGGCACATAATTATAGCACAGTATTATAATTTATATAGCGGATCTTTCCCATTGAGCACATTTACAAGGTTTGTTACTGCAGTCTCAGCCATTTTGTCCCTTGTTTCATATGTTGCACTTCCAATGTGTGGCGTCACAACAACATTGTTAAATGAAAGAAGCGGGTTTGTATTGTCAACAGGCTCGTCCTCGAAAACATCAAGTGCAGCGCCTCCAATTATTTTTTCATCCAATGCCCTTACAAGGTCTTTTTCATTTACTATTTTTCCCCTCGTGCCATTGATAAGAAATGCAGTTTTCTTCATTTTAGAAATTTTCCGGTAATCCATAAAATGGAAAGTATCTGCATTGAGGTCCAGTGCTATTATAACGAAATCTGATTTTTGCAGGAGTTCATCTATGCTCACAAAATCAGCATCAACATCATGCCTGTGCCTGCTATAATATATAATTTTCATATCAAAGCCAGAAGCTCTTCTGGCTATTGCTTTGCCTATTCTGCCCATTCCTACTATTCCAAGCGTTTTGCCATGTATTTCGCTTCCAAGCATAAATGTGGGGTTCCAACCGGCTTTCCATTCATTTTTATGTATAAGGTTGTTTCCGGATACAATGTTTCTTGCTGCAGCAATCATAAGGCCAAATATCAGATCCGCTGTGGCATCTGTGAGCACTTCAGGAGTATTTGTAACTATTATACCCTTTGACTTCGCATACTCAACATCGATATGGTCGTATCCTACGCTGTATGTGCTTATTACCTTCAATTTTTTACCATGGTCTATTAATTCTTTATCTATTTTCTCATTTAATGTTATCAATATTCCATCAGCACTTCCAATATTTGACAGAAGCCATTCCCTCATACTTCCTTTTCCGGAAAAAACTTCTATTTCCATATTTTCTATTTTTTCAATATAATTTCCCGGTATATTCCTGGTCACAAGAATTTTATACATGCGAACACATATAATAAAATAATAAAACTTTTTCCATGAGAGATTTTGTCTTTATATATTTATATATAGTATATATAGATAAATCTTAATAATACGTTAAAAATAGGGAGCAGATAAAGTGAGTATAATAACTTCTATAACGGTAGGCCTTATAAAGTTCGTTGAGGTAATAATAATAAAGCTTGGATTGGGTGGAGTATTTTTCCTTATGCTTCTTGAGGGGATGTTACTGCCAATACCATCTGAAATCGTCATGACATTTTCGGGTTATCTTGCTTTTTACAGGCTCCTGGATCCTTATAGCCCCTATGTCTCAGTTGTACTGCTTCTTATTGTTGGTTCTGTTGGAGACCTTATAGGTGCATGGATAGCTTACTGGATAGGCAAATACGGAGGCGATCCATTTATAATCAGGTATGGAAAATATTTGTTCTTGAAACCTGATACAATAGACAGAACAAAGGCATGGTTTAACAGATATGGGGAACTTTCCGTTTTTATAACGAGGTTTATACCTGTATTCAGGACTTTTATTTCAATACCTGCAGGGATTGCCACAATGAACTTCAGGAAATTTTCTATTTATACATTGTCGGGAGACGTTATATTTAATGTAGTACTTATTTACCTTGGCATACTGTTCGGGTCACACTGGGAAATTCTTCTAAAATACTTTGATGAATATTCCTACGTGGGCATCGCCATCTTTGCTGTAATAATTATTTATCTGATTGTCAGGATAATAAGGAACAGAAACGAAAGCACACAACTAAACAAATAAATAATATACTAATAAACAATATTGAATAATATGTTTTCTGATTCACCTGATGTTGTTAACAGGTCTTTCCGTTATCTGCTCATTTCAAGGGCTCTCCGGAGTTCTGCACTTATATTTGTAACACTCTCCCTGCCGCTTTATCTTCACTTTCTCCACTTCTCACTGGTATTTATCAGCCTCATATATATTCCAATTATAATTTTTAATGTGGTTCTTGTACTTATTCTCGGCAGGCTCGGTGACAAGATCGGATATTCAAAAATACTCATATTGGGTGAGGCGTTTCCTGTAGTCGGATTATTATTGCTTGCCATATCCACGAACATATATGTTATAGCCATAGGTGCAATTATAGCTGGAATTACCGGTGGTGCAGGGGGAATGAGGGGTGCATTTTCACCAGGAATGACAGCATTCATCGCTAATAATTATCCAGGAGAAGGAAACAGGGTAAACCGTCTGTCGCTCCTGACGGCAACAGCATCCTTTTTTTCAATATTCGGTGGATTATTCCTATCACTTTATGGCATCATATCATCCGCTATAGGCATTCTTCTGTTTTACCGGGTATTCTTTATAGTATCATTTTTGCTGGTATTCGGCTCATTAATAGCGTTATCAAGGCTTCATGAATACAGGCGGCCTAAAAAGACAACAAAAATAATGAAAAAAGCCAGTTTCAAGTATCTATTGAGGATTATTTTACCCAATAGCATAAATGCTGCTGCAATAGGAATAGCAATGCCATTGCTTCCTCTTTTCTTTGAGTTGAAATTCCATGTAGACCCTGGAACAGTGGGAAATATTTATACTATAGCTTATGCTGCAACGGCAATAGGGTCTTATACCTCTGGAAAATTCATAAATGGCAGGGTAGATTCACTTAAGATGGCATCTATAGCCCATATCCTTCAGGGGGCATTGTTTATAATAATAGCGTTTACCCCATTTCTGTTTATAGCCACTGCTATATATGTTGGGAGAATGGCTGTTGCAGGGATAGGATCGCCCATGAGGGGCGCCATAAATGTAAGGGGAATTGACAAGGAGGACTATGGCACATCCACTTCAATACAGGGAGTGTCTGGGAGGGGGTCACAGCTAACAACCGGTGCATCCGGCTATCTTATGGATTTAAATTTTGCATTTCCATTATTGATAGGCGGGGCCATGCAGGCCGCCGGCGGAGTTCTTTATTATGTGCTTGTGAAAAGCTGGCATCCGGAGAAGAGTTCTGAACGCAGAAGTGAAACAGTAAAAACCAATTAAGAAAATATCGATTTTATCTTATCATCAAGGTTTATAGCTCCAAGTGACAGTAATTTAAGAGGGCTTCGGGCAATAACCGTCATGGATGCATTTTTAATAGCCATGCCAAAACTTTCTCCCTCGGATAATCCCATGTAATAGGATGCAATTGCACGGATAGGGTCTGAGTGTGAAACAAATATGTATTTTCCCTTATAGTCATCCATGCATGCCTTAACACGTTCCTGTAGATGTTCCCATGTTTCCATTCCCAGTGAGTCCCTTACTTTTCCCGTTATATGTGAATTTGGATACAGGGTATCAAGGAATTCATTTATATTATGCCCATTAGCGTTTCCAAGGTAGACTTCCCTTAAACGGTCATCTATCTTTACATCCAGACCAACATAATTTGAAATAATATTCGCTGTATCGTATGCCCTCTTTATCGGGCTTGATATTATTCCATCAAATTTCAATCCGGTTAATTGTTCACCGGTTCTTTCTGCCTGTTTTTCGCCTGTATCCGTAAGTGTATTGTGGTCAACATCATCGGAAAGTACTTTTTCAACATTTATGTTGCTTTCACCGTGCCTGATAAATATATATCCTCTCATAGGTGGGAATAAAATAATTATTAATAAATATACATACATATCACTTTGCCTGATTGAGTTTTTATTGAACGAATATGGATATATATTGCAATATCTGCGATAATAATTAATTTCTTCTATCATTGAAGGGTTGCAGGTGGAGATTGCCTTAAATTCCTGAAAGCTGATAAAGTGGTATACTATTGTTTTGTATTGCTTTCAGGCAACTATGATTAAAAGTATCCATGCAACAGGGCATTATATCTCCATGAATATTTATTTATAACAACATCAGTTTACCCAGCAGGTAGAAAATATGTTTGATTTCATTGATTATCTTTCGATTTCTAATATTTTAATAAATAATTTGTGGATAGTAATCGCTGCAATTTTCATTTTTGCTATGACAATTGCAGTTGGATTCCTGGAAGTAGGTGAGCTGGGAAAGAAATTTAAAAATAGTATGCTGAAAACCATAGTAATCACCGGGACAGCTATGTTTGTAATGTCTATAATCGGGTTTAATACGGCTTTTGCCCCTACACTATATGGTATAATTGGAAATCCATTTTATAAGGATGGCTTCATGCTTGGCGGATTCTCCCCGGGAGTCATATTCAATACCTGGTGGTCAATGGGTACCTCCTATTTTAATACAGGTTTAACTACAGGTTCATACTTTTTCTTTGAAACTGCATGTGCAGCTGTAACACTCGCCCTTGTTGGTGTCATAGTTTTAAATAAGGTAAAATTCGGGGCCTTTTTTGCTTTTTCTATAGTATATTTTATATTTATATGGAATCTTCCTGCTGCATGGATCTGGAATCCATCTGGCTGGCTTTACCAGATGGGCATGAGGGATTTTGCAGGCGGGATTGTAGTACATGGGGCTGCTGCCATCGCCGGGCTCGCCATAATATATGAAATATGGATGGAAGAGAGAAAAAAGGGGTTAAAAACATCATTGAAAGTAAATATAAAGCCAGATTACCAGTGGCTAGCTGTCGGGATATTAATTTTATGGATTGGATGGTTTGGCTTTAATCCCGGGAGTGTGCTTGCATTCAATGATGATGTATTGGTAGTTGTCATTGCAACATTTATTGCCTCCGGAGCTGGAATGGTATCCACCATGTTGTTTTCAAGAATGTTTGATAGGGAAACTCCAATTATTATTGTCGCTGTCAATGGGATATTAATGGGTTTGATAATAGTAACTCCCTTGGCAGGATTTGTCAGCCCTGCCAGTGCACTTATACTTGGTTTAATAGGTGGCCCATTGTATGTTGGCGCGGAAAAATTATTCGCTAAGGTTAAATGGTTCTCAGACCCTGTAGGATTATTCCCTGCCCATGGAGTAGGTGGCATATTTGGTGTACTGATGATAGGGCTATTTACACAGCATGCATTCGCCGCAGCTTCGGGAAACGCTATACTGCCAAATGGATTATTATTCGATGGTGGTTTTGCTGCTCTAAGGCAGCTTGGCATAGAGGCTTTCGGCGTCTTCGTTGTAGTTATAACTGTATTTGCGATCTCTTTCCTGGCTATATTCATTATAGCAAAATTGTCCCATGGAATTCTCAATGAGGATGCATATAAAAACCTGGAGAAATAATAAATTTTAACATTTTTGCAGTTTTTTTAAATTAGACAATGCTATGAATAAGAGAATTCTAGCGGGCTCGGTGGGATTTGGACCCACGATCACCGACTTAGAAGGACGGTGCCTTATCCATACTAGGCCACGAGCCCGCTTCCAATATTTTAGGATATAATATAAGTATTTCTATCTATGCCGAACATTTGGTTTCTGCCTTATTGCAATGTAATTACAGGAAATTACGGTACTTTTAGATATTTTTCTGCACGTCACAATTGTTGTCGGAGTCATTGCATTGCAAATCCAGTATTTCTATTCTCGCCATAACAGATTGAAAAATATTACATACAATCAATGTCAGCCATAGACTATATAATAAAGTATAAGTAACAGTTATACATTGGTATAATGGTGAGTTATACATGTTTGAAGAAGAAATGACTATAGGCCCGAAGGGGCAGGTTGTAATACCGGTTGCTTTAAGGAAAACATTAAAAATTACACCGGGTTCAAAAGTGATTTTCAAAATAGATGGTGATAAGATAATACTGGAAAAACTAAAAATGGATTCGGTTAATATATTCAGGAATATTGCAAAAAAAGGAAAAAGTGTAAATGAAATAAAATACAATGAATATGAGGATGAAATTATTAAAAGGAATAAATTATGATATATATTGATTCTAATGTATTTATATTTGCTGCACTTAACAATGAGGAATTGGGAAATAGTGCTAAACTTATTTTAGAAAAAGTGGAAAATCGAAGCATCGAGGCATCCACCAGCTCATTAACTTTTGATGAAGTTGTATGGATTGTTAAGAAGAACAGGAGTTTTGAAGATGCAGTATCTATTGGTGAGGCTTTTCTGGGTATGGAAGGGCTCCACCTGATTGATGTAAACCAGGACTTGCTGGCACTTGCCATATCTATTATGAAAAAGTATAAAACTTATCCAAGAGATTCTATTCATGCAGCTACTGCAATTACTCAAAAAGCAGCTGTAGTTGTATCTGAGGACAGTGATTTTGATAAAATAACAGAAATAAAAAGAATAGGCATAAGGGAGTTCAAATAGTATTTTTTATAGAGTGCCTCATGTATTAGCAAATGACGATTTTCATTATGCCCCTCTGTTTTTCTCCAAGTTCCCTGTTTGATATTATAATGAGGTTATATTCAAGTGCATTTAGGCCTATCGCAGTATCAAAGTTTCTTTTGCTTGTGTACCAGATATCCTCACATTTTAGTATCTCCTAAAGGATGCTAAAAGTACGCCCTATTTCCCATCTTAGTGAATATAGAAGCATATTCCTTTCTCAAATCAATGCCAATTTTTATGTTTACCAGTAACCTGCCAGGAATAATTCCACTCCTTTTATCTGTATCAATTATAGGAATTGCATGTGTGTTTTCAAGCACATAATCATATGTGTCCGATGCATCATATATTTATAAATCTTTCACTTAGAGATTTTACTTTCATCTGCAATATTTAAATGTGTTTTCTTCTCCAGGCTAATCTTCTTTCCATGGTAAATTGCATTGTATATTTTCCTGTTATTGCGATGATGTTGTATAACAATCCCATAAGCTTTGTTTACCACTGAAATTGCCGGAATATTTGTTCCTATTGTTTGTGCTGCGAATGTATCTGCAGATATTTCGCTATATATTAAATGGAGCTTGAGGATAAGTATGACTATAACTATACTGGATAATGCCACAATAGCAGAAATTATAAAGAGAAAATGAAATCCTGAAAGCCAGAATTGTATCAATACTATTAGAGATACCGCTACAATAAGTAAAATTGTGAGAGCTAGAATGTAGGTTTTGGATGCATCTTTTCTAATGAAATGATATGGCTCGTGAAAAACTAAAGCTTCTCTTTCATTATCGTCCAGAGCATCGAAAAAATTTTCATTTATAAATATCTTTGCTTGTTTTCCTAGAGGGGTAAATGATGGAGATCTGTACATTTTATTAAGTGCAGGGAATTTAAATATTTCCAGATCAATATGAGTTATATGCTTAGTTAGTGCAGTGTATTTTTTAGATAAATCGTAATCTATTATTGCATTGAAACGCTGAGTTATATCTGTTTTTCTTCCATGTTTTGAACGTTGAAGTTGTATCATTATTAATAAAATTGCAGCAAACGAGGTAAGACTGGCTAAAATATTATAGGATGCTGAATTCCCTAAATGAAAATGAAAACTCAATATATATTCTAATACTGCTATACCTGCGAGGATTACTATGGAAATTAAAAAAAATTTGGATTTGACATTTGCATTCTATTCACCTGATCGTACCGATTAATTGCCAAAAATCATACCGGCAATGCCACTTGTTGTTGCTTGTAATTGGTTTCCGATATTTTCGAATTCATGTCGTATTATATTATTTTCAATTGCTTTAAAACCTCTATAAACAGGCACTTCTGTAGATGTTAATAGTGCTGCTATTGCAAATATTGATATTAAAGACTTTTACAGTTACTTCTATGCTCTCTATGGCAACTCATTTCCGTACTATTATTACGGTACATCTCTATGGCTTTCAACTCCTTATATTTTTGATGCAGGATATTTGATCTCATAATATTAATTTGTAAATAAATTTTCCTGTATGACTCGTGGGAGTTTGATAGGTTAAAGTCAAATTGTTCTTAAATTGAATTTGTTATCATGTATCATATCCAACTGTTACATTCATCTATTCACATCACAATGTTCTTATTCGGAATGCAAACCTTAATTTAGACCAACTACAATGGTTAGTGTTAACTTCAGTGCTGAACACAATACTAGTCATTTCAACTCCAGATATTGTGTATTTTATCCTAAACTCGCTCTCAAATGTAAGGCACATACTATTGCTAGCTTTTCCAGTATACGAACTATTACTACATTTTTACAAATCTATCTACCGGAAAGAAAGCCACTGAGTTTGCGATATAGATGAATTTCTGGAATTGTAAAATATTCAATAATTAGTTAATATTTAAACATTTTTCAAATCCCATGAGTGGCATAATTTTTAAAATAACAATAAATTAAATATTTTTAAGATAATTATAACATATACATATATAATAGCAAGGTTTATTCAATAATATCATATACATATGAGAAAAAGAGCCATGATGTCTGAAGAACGGAGAAACAAAATTAAAAATTCATTAAGAATAACAAGAGAAAGAAGAAAAACACAGGATGTAATAATACTTAAACTAAAAATAGACAATGATAAATTAAATAATAATACTATAAAGGCATTAAACACAATCTTTTTAGAAGCTAAATGGCTATATAATTATGTTATAAACAAAGAATTCAACAATGATATTTTTAATATAGACCCTAAAATAAAGAATGTAAATGTATATGTTAAAGACCATTATGAAACAAGGAAATTAAAATATTTATCATCACAGATGAAGGAGGAAATTATTAACAGGGCAATGGACAACATAAGAGGTCTTCATAAATTAAAAGAAAAAGGCTCTAAGATAGGAAAATTGAAATTTAAATCATTTATAACATCAATACCATTGAATCAATATACTATAACATATAAAATAATAAATAATAATTATATTAAAATACAGAATATAAAGCAGTTATTAAAAGTAAATGGCCTGGATAATTTAGAATACTATTATGAACCGGCAAGTGCATTGCTAATCAATAAAAACAGTTATTATTATATTTACATAACAGCGTATAAAAATAAATACATTTTAGAAAAACCTGTCAATAATCAAAAAATAATATCATTTGACTTAGGAATAAAGAATCAGTTAACATGCTCTAATGGCTCAATATTAAACTATAATATACCAAAATCCAAAAAAGAAATAAGATTGCAAAGGTCATTGTCAAGAAAAGCTAAATATGCAGAAGGAACTAAAAAACTAAGTAGAGAGCAATCTAAGAACTATTATAAAAATAAAAACAGATTAAACAGAGAACAAACTAAAACAGCAAATAAAAGAAAAGACACTATAAACAAAATAGTCCATTATCTAACATCCAATTATGATATAGTAATAACACAGAAAGACAATATATCCGGATGGAAGCATCTCTTTGGTAAAAGGATAGAAAATACAGGTATAGGTGAAATAATCGATGCACTTAAACATAAGGCATCAACACTTATACTGCTTAACCAATTTATTCCTACAACAAAGGAATGCTCTAATTGCCATAATAAATATGATATAAAATTAGATGAAAGAATATACAATTGCCCTAAGTGTGGTTTTATAATCGATAGGGATTATAACTCTTCATTAAATGATATGTATTATGGCATTAAAAAATTAAATGAATTATTAAAAATTAAAAATAGAAAATTAAATAATTATTTTAAGAAATATAATATAAATTTAAATGTACCTATGGAGCGTAGGGAACTAACGCCTGTGGAGATTATTGCCTCTGGCTTTGAAGGGCTTAATATAAGCCCCTATGTGAAGTTAAGCATGGTCAATGAAGCAGGAAGCCTCAATGCTTTAGCATGAGGTAGTTCACCACAATATCTATTGTTGATGTGTGCTTTTAGTGATTACATAATAAAGGAGTCCCCAATGATTAAAAATTTTCATGCAAAGAAAAACTTTTATAGAATTATTCCGTAGTCTGGCAGACCAGAGAAAAGTGTCAGGCATGAGATAGAAATTCCGGGAGGAATATCCATCGTTCTGAAACGTGTACATATATTTTTGTGGAGTTGAACTTGTAAAGTTGGACACACATTACACTAGTATAATTTAAAAATTATATATGCCTAATCCAGCTTCTATTAAGGCACCTATGACAAGCAAAGATATTGAAAGTATTAGGTAAAATCCAGAACTATATAACAGATCGTGTGTTCTTTGAGTGAAATATTGTGATTTCTCATTTCTTATCATGGATTGGGTAAATGATAATATTATATCTGTCATAACTAAAGCAATTGATAGGCCAAAAACATAGCCGAGAGTTTCCGGGAAAAACTGTGGCAATATATATTTTACAAACGATGAAGAGCCATGTGTAATATCAAGTGAAGACATTATTATTGCTTCATATATATTGGATGAAAATAGTTCTATAAATGTGCCTGTGAATAAACTAAATCCACCAATCATATATTCAAATACATCCAGAGTTATATTGTTTTTAAGTATGGTGCTGAAGAAATGCCAGTAATTGTAAGAACCACTTTTTACAGTTCCGGAAGATGCTAAAGGGGCCGCAGGTTGTACAAACGTATATATAATTATCAAAATAAAAAATATGGAGTAATACATTATCATTGAAGAATAAAAATATTGAAGAAATAATGATTTCTTATTTTCATTTTTATTTTTTATCGACATTAGATTAAATTTATTATCATATTCGTTTTGCAAAAATTTCTTATTTTTTAAAATAAATAGCGAGTTAATTATGTTGGATATAAAAAATGATTTTATTATATCTCTTACAAGCAATAGTTTTAATAATTTATTTTTGCTTATTTCATATTTGTTAATTATCTCTAATTTAAATATATCCTCAGCTATACCATGACCTGTTAATGATTCAATTGAGTAATAGCAGAAAGAAATTAAAAACAATATAAGTAAGTTATATAATCCGTAATTTGTGTCGAATATATGTAAAAACCCCGGAATGAAATCTATTTTATATGCCAGGAAAAAACCTAGAAATGCATCCTTTATATGAAATATAGAGGCAATTAATGATGTTAATGAAATTAAAATCGTTTGTTCTGTAACGTATATTATAAATTTTTCACTTAAACTTATTAGTTTCATTGTATTCCTCAATTTTCTTTAATCTTTTATTAATCTGTTTTTTTATTCTAAATATCATATACCTATGACCAATGATATTTTTACTAAGATAATACGAAGTTTTCTGCAAAGCTGTAGATATATAATCTTTTTTTAATTCTTTTATAGAAAATATGTCACAACTCAGTTCTTCTCTGTTAAAGATTATTGTGAAGATGGAGTATAGAATTATTATCACTGTGAGAAACCCAATAATTAGATTTATTAATAAGGACAATTGTACTCCATACATAAATATTGTCAACAGCAAAAATATTATGGCTCCACCAGCAAGCAGTATGGCAAAAGCAAGCACTTTTCGAATTAACCCACTGTTAGTTATAAAATGACCTATTTCATGAAGTACTACCGCGTCCATTTCATCAGGGGTAATATAGTCTAAAAAATCGCGTTGTATCAAAATTTTTAATGCTTTAGAATAAAAGATACCTGCTGGAGATAAATGAAACAAATCGTTTAAATCATATATGTATATATTTATTTCTTTAATATTGCTCTCCCTATATTTTATACCTGCATATTTTTTTGTATAAATTTCCGACAAATCATAATCCTTAACTGCGTTACGTGGCTCGTCAAGATATCCTGTTTTTTTAAAGTATAAATACAGTAAAATTCCTAATTCAGCTGGGTAAATAAAAATGTTAAAAATATTTAAAATTATATTTTCTATTTTAGTTGGGTGTAAGAGAATAAAATTGTCGAAAATTGTAAAAATAGAAACGGTGATTAAACCGATAATTAAATATGGTAAAAGGAATAACTTATAAATTTTCTTTTTATTATTTTCGATTTTCATTCATTCTTCCTCAAGTATATAATTAATACGCAACTATGGCGATTGCCAATGATCCTAATAGTGCTTGCCCTACTGGATTAGATAGATCAAGTGCCAAGATCCCTATTATTGCAACGTTACTCCATGAACTCCAAAGTATAGCGAACCCAATTGTCGCCAAAGTACCACTTCCTACGACAATACCGACACCGATAAATAAACCGATAAGGAAGTTCACTATGTCGGTTTCGGTCGGCCTAGCACCCCAATGCGTAAGCTCGTAATCCACAAGCTCCGCTATATGTCCACTAGTTATAACATCAGTAGATGAGGATTGAATTGTTTTACCTAAATTCCCAAATTCATACGGTATTGCATTATTTTCCATTGATATTAATCCACTATACACCGGTACTCCTACAGATGTTAGTAAAACTGCTATTGCAAATATAGATATCAAAGATTTTTTCCAGTTATTTTTATGTTCTTTGTGATAATCCATTCCCGTACTATTGTTACGGTACATTTCAATGGCTTTCAACTCTTTATATTTTGGATTCAAAATATTTGATTCCATATAATAATAATAATAATAATAACTATTTAAATATTTCTATATAGTCAGTCAGAGTTTAATAGTTTACTATCAACTTATTCCCTGAACCACTATTTTATACTATTGGAAAAATGTCGTATAATACTGTTACATGGATTGAAAGAAATCATGTGTGAATTTATACATATCAAAAATTCTTCTGTAAAATGGTTGTCACTGGAGAAATTAACTCATTAAATAGTAATTATAAAGTATATAAAGTTGTGAAGTAATCACAATTATTAGTATAATTTTAGAAATTGATTTTTATTTATTTAATAATATACAAGTGGCATATTGGGGTGTATTCGCGACGCCTGCATAGTAATTAATCATCCGGTATCTTAATTCCCATATTAAATCAGCATGAATCACATGGGCATAGTTGAGAAATAGTATGGTATGTATTATCTAGGTAGAGATAGTAAAATAAAGAATTATACTAAACCAACTATACCATTGTATGAATCTGAACCTAAATGATGCATACCAACCCGCCTCTGTTATTTAATGATTAAATTTATAAATAACACCGGCTTATATTAATACAATATTGTGGAAATAACCCAACGGAAAAAATATATGCCTGTTGTAATTATATTGTTGCTGGCTGATGTAAAAAATGGCAATCAATTTATCACATAAGATTAAAAAAAGGAAGATATCGAACAAAACTTTCATTCCTATTTTTATTCTGTTTATTATAATTGGGTATCTATATTATTATAACATTTTTAATTATAAAAATTTTTATCTAACTATTCTGTTAGATGTAAGTTATCTTATACTGCTTGGGGATGCAATAGATAGATATCTTGACCATATAAGGAAAAAATGGCAGAATAGTAGTAAAAATTTCATGTAAAATCTTGATTTTATACAAATCTGTAGGGATCTAATGAACACTTGAAGAAAATCCACATGAATTTCCTCTCCTGACACTCAGATTGATAATTATTGCATATATATTGACCTGTTTCCGCTCAACTTAATTTTGGACAGTTATAGATTAGAATATTTCAATATGCCTGGAAAGTCCCATAGGTGCATACTACAAATTTTTATAATATGCCCTGATGACTAACTTCCATGGGAGTACCTGAAGATATACCGTTTTCTGATTTCGGGAGGCTTGAAAGCATAAAAAAACAGAATAATAGACTTTTATTTGACAATGATTTGTCAGGATTCAAAGGCAAGAAAGTTTACCAGTATATATTCCTGTACTGGATTTCAGATGATTCAATAATCTACAATGGCAAGAAAATCGCAAAGATTTCGGTAAACGGGAATTTATTACAGAGAAAGGTTTTATTCAGGCAGAATGTTTTTGAAAAATTTGGCGATACCACATGGACGTTTGGACTTTCGGATAAAATAAATAATGGAATAATACTCTGTTATTACCATAACAACGAGGGGCAAAAGTCATTTGCGCATATATTCACCAGTAAATCACTGAAGAGGAAAATCGTAAAAAAAATAATAGAAACTTTAACTGAAGCGGCTGAAAAATATGGAATGCCTATAAAAGAAGGATATGTATTCTACGAATATATAGATAAAGAAAATTACAAAGAAAGCCCACCCCAGCAGGAAGAGGAAGGAGATGAAAAGTTATTTAAAATTCTGGAAATTGAACCTACCGATAATCCTGAAATAATAAAAAATGCATACAGGAAAATGGCTAAGATATATCATCCTGACCTCACAACTCCGGAAAATGAAGAAGAATATTCTGAAAAGATGAAAAATATAAACTATGCCTATGAAAAATTATACAAAAAATATTACAGGTAGATTATTCTACCGTAAATTCATGCCCATTGAAGGGCAATATAAATTTGTATTCCGGAAGTGATTCCTGAAGTTTTTCCCTCTGGTCACCGTGGCATAATACCACTATTTCCGGGTCTACGCCTTTCACAAACTTCACAAGGTCAGAATGCCCTGCGTGTGCAGATAGATCAAAGAAATCTATTTTCATTGCCGGTTTTATTGTTGCGCCTGCAATCTGTATTGTTCCGTTTTCTATAAGGCTCCTTCCGTTTGTTCCATCTACCTGATATCCTGTAAGGAATATGGCAGATTTTGGATCTTCGGCAAAGGCATCTATGTACCCGAGAACCGGCCCGCCGTCAAGCATTCCTGAAGTTGTAATAATTATATCTGCCTCCCTTATGGCTTCCTGTCTCATCCTGTTGTTCCTTACCTGTATTACACGGCCCATTGATCTCCTGAATAGTTTCGGGTCCTTGAGAAATCCTGGTGTATCCATATATATTCCGGATATCCTGTTTCCCATTCCATCAACATAAATCCTGTAATCCATATCTCTCAGGGTCATTATCATTTCCTGGGTCCTTCCAATTGCGAATGTGGGCAATATTACCCTGCCTCCATTCTCTATGGTTTCCCTTATGCTTTCCTTGAGCCTCTGGATTACCTCATCCCTATCTTCATGGTCCCTTCCTGCATATGTGCTTTCCATTATCAGTACATCAGTCTTCACGGGCTTTGCTCCATAAAGCAGGTTTGTGTCCTTTGTGTACAGATCGCCGGTAATCATAAATGACCTGGCGTCCTGGAACCACCACATTGTAGAACCTGGTATATGCCCTGCACTGTGTGCCACAGCTGTAAGGTTGTCTACCTGGAATGGCTGCTCATATTTCGCCGTCATCATTGACTTGAACAGGTTATCAACATCTTCCTCGTTGAACATTTTGGTATAGTTTTCAAGCCTCATGATTTTGAGCGAATCCATGAGTATGGGCTTTATACTGTTCGCAGTCATAGCCGTTGCATGGAAATTTGCCTGAAAGTTATGGTAATACACAGGCAATGCCCCGGTATGGTCCAGATGGGCATGTGTCAGGAATATGTCATTCACCTTTTCAGGTGGAAGTGGATATTCAGGTGGTTTTTCCGGCTCTATACCATAATCTATCATTATCTTGCTTTGCTTATCCTCTATCTTTATTGCTAGTCTTCCGACTTCTTCGGCTCCGCCGAGAAATTTTATTTTCATTTTATATCACGCTTTTGCATTTTCTAATCTCAAAGAACATTTGCAATTCCTTTGACCGTTAATTTCTGGAACTAAATTATATAACATTTTTGATACTTTTTCCTCACTTTCTTTCATTATCTGCATAACATCTGAAGCTTCCACAGCTTCATCTTTCCATGCATCGTAATCTGTGACAGTTGCCAGCATGCCATAGCACATTGACAATTCAGCTGCAAGATTAATTTCAGGAACAAGAGTCATTCCTATTATATCGGCAAAATTCCTGAACATTTTTGATTCAGCCCTGGTTGAGAACCTTGGACCCTCTATGCATATATATGCACCATTCTTATGTACGGGAAATGATAATTTTTTGCCCGCTTCATATGCCTTTGCACTTATATCACTGCAGAATGGGTCTGCCATGGAAATATGGTAAACATCAGGGCCATTATAATATGTAAGGTCCCTCCTTTTAGTAAAATCAATAAATTGATCGGGTATTACTATATCTCCCGGTTTATATTCCTCCTTTAATGATCCGACAGCGTTGAGGCCTATTATCCTCTGAACGCCAGCTTTCTGCAATGCAAAAATATTTGCTTTATAGTTCACCATATGAGGTGGTATTGTGTGCTTTTTCCCATGCCTGGGCAGAAAAGCTACCTCAACTCCATTTATTTCACCAATCTCAAGTGGTGCTGATGGTTTGCCATAGGGTGTATCAATATCCATTGTTTTCCTGGTTTCCATTATACTATAAAGACCACTGCCTCCTATTATTCCTACGTATGTCATTGTTTATCCCATTAATTATATACTATATCATTCATTAATATTTATTCATTTCTAAATATTTTATCGGATTGCCGTAAAAGGTATTTATTTATGCCGGAGCCATACTGGGCTGCAGTTTTACTCCTGTTATAAATCTCTTCCGGCAATGAGGTTTTAGCCGCTATTTCCCTGAGTATCAGCTTGTTCCTGTTTCCCTCAATATTATCTTCCCTGGTTATATAATGCCTTATTTTCAACATACCAGGGGACAGATATGGTGTTATCAATTCCTTATCATAGTATTCTGCCATTTTCTTTTCCCTTGGCAATGTAACATTGAATAGCCTGTTAATGTATGTATCATTTTTAAGCCTTGGATTGTCTATAAACCTTCTGTATCCATAAAATAGTTCGTCAGCACCCTGACCTGTAACAACATATTTTTCCGGGATAAAATCCATTAAAATGAATAGTACAAGCTCATATCCCATTTCCATCTTTGTGATCTTCGGGTCAATTTTTAATAGCTGGCTTATATAGCCCTCAATGTCGATCTCATCCAGCAATATTATTTTTGGATTTATTTTTAAGATCGAAGATGCATCATCAACATTTTCAATATCCCTTGAATCTGAAAAACCCAGTGTGTATGGTATATACCTGTAACCTGAAAGTGCAAGGAGCAGTGAACTGTCGAGGCCACCTGAATAGGCTATCGCACAGGGCTTATCTGCTGTTTGTTCCACTGCTGCCTTAAGTTCATTATAAACATTATCTACTATATTCTGCATATTAACAAATATCCATATTGTTTATTTAAACTTAAGGTTGCTTATTTTATAAAGAAAAATGCATAGGAAATGGGTATTTTTATGATATTCGTTAAGAAACCCTAAATGTACACAGATAGTATCCTTAATTCCAGTAATATATATGGAAAGTCCTGTTTGCATAATTATGCCTGTATATTGTATCGTATCCCTTTGCCAGTCATCGAATTATTTATAACGGCTAAAGCATTTAACATGCAATGATAAAGGTCATGGCATCCGGAGTATTTGACATACTGCATTTAGGGCATGTGCATTACTTAAGGGAATCAAAATCCTTTGGCGATTATCTTGTCGTGGTTATTGCTTCAGATTATACAGCACAGAAACATGGAAAGGAACTGGTATTCAATGAAAATGAACGTTCTGCCCTTGTATCAGAACTGAAGATGGTGGATGAGGTGATGGTAGGCCATAGTGATGATAATATATTCAAAACTGTTGCAGAATTGAAACCGGATATAATTACACTGGGATATGACCAGAAATTTGATGATTCCTATATTGAAACTGAATGCAAAAAACTCGGGCTAAATACAAAGGTGAGGAGGACATCGCCATACGACGGGACAATAAACAGTTCCTCAAAAATAAGGCAAAAAATTCTTGAATCTATCTGAAATGGCACTATTAATTCAATAAAGAGAAAATGGATTATAGATAGCTAAAATGGATTAACGAATAACAATCAAAAAAAACAATTATAAAATATAGGTAATATTACAGGTAAATTTTAATTAATTCCCTGATTGTTCTGGTTTCTGGTTGATTCTTCATACCTTTTCTGGATAGCCTGTTCCAGCTCCTTGTATTTCTCTTCCAGTGTCTTTTGCTGGTTTTCAAGTGTTTTAAGCCTCATCTGGCTCAGTTCCTTCTGCTCTTCCAGGTCAGAAACAAGTTTTTCCCTGTCATCAATCTTATAAATAATAGGTCCTACATTTTTATATATCGGGGCATCTTTACCTACTGTATTCAGTTCTTTAAGCGTTTTGTCAAGTTCTTTAACCTTCATGTCAATCTGATATCTCTGGTTTGCAACTTGCTCTATCTGTGCCTGCATGTCCTGTGCCTGTTTTATCTGGTTCTGCAAATATGCATTTAAGTTAGGTTCTACCATATATCTTCCTCCATTATTTTTTTAGTTACGTTCAATACCCTTGTTATTGAGGAAACACTGGCCCTTAAAGATGAAGTGTCAGGGGCTGTAATTATTATATATATACTGGAATTATCTTCCTTAACAGCAACACTTGACCTTCCAAATGTTTCCGTGACCTCTGGCCTTATAGCTTCCAGGTATTTTATGTACTCTGATTTCTTCAGGGTGAGTTTAACTCTGAACATTTCTACGTCATTATGATATATTATTATATAACTATTTGTCAGTTTTCAATGTGTTAAAATGTAGCATATTCCTTAACCTATAGCCTGCAATTTTTTATTTTTCCTGATACTGATTTCATGGGAATAGTAAAGAACTGCAAAAATACATACAAATATTACAGCGGAGATCAGGGCAGGCAAATATAATGCTACTACAGCATCTTCAATGCACTGGAATAAGCCGAGAAGTGTATAGAATATTAAAGCATTTATGCTAAATTTCGAACTCCCAGGAAGTATTAACAATAAAACTGCAAAGATTGAAATGGATGCTATAAACCATCCTGCGAAGTTTGTGAGAGGAACACCAAAATATATGCCAGGCACTGCCCAGTGCCATAGATGTATGGAAAAGCGTGGATCAAAAGATAAATCAATTGCCACCATCAATATAGATGAGGTAACAATTTTCCCACGCCCTGCGAGCCATGAGAAATATAATAGTGAAGACCAGAGGAATGGAATAGCCACGGGAACACCCAATAGTTCAGGGCCGAGAATTGATGAATATATATACCTTCCAAATGGAATGCCTGTATGCACCCCTGAAAATTCAATAAAAAAGGCAAGGATGTAGGAAGCTGCAAAGAATTTCAGGGTGAAATTAGCACCTTTAAATTTTATTGAATGATAAAAGTAGAATGGTATAAATATTACCTCCATGAAGACAGACAGATCATAAATGTGGGTAAATATGTATGCAATTAGCATAACGATGCCAGATGCAAGGTACGCATAGGCAATGAGCCATTCAGTTTTCATTGGATAAACATGGTAAAACTCTATTTGATACTTTTCAGGATGCCTGCCACCGTATCTTTATATATACAGAATTTATCAGTTTCTGTGGCAGGCTTAAATTTATCCAATACATTCCTTGGAATAGCCCTTCTGCTAATATTTTCCCGGATCTTATATAGAAGGCTAAAACAGGGAATTAATGGAAGGCAGTATAAAACTGCAAGGCTATTCATAACACCTACCATTTATTTCCTGCTTCTTGTGTTCTTTATGGTTGCATTCATAGGGAATATAGATTATATTATTATAGTAATACTGCTCTGCGTTGTTGGAATTATCCCCGGATTTATCTATGGCGAGCGTGTAACATTTTTTGACAGGAACGGCCAGATTTTTTATAAAAGGTCTCCATATATACTTACCTTCTGGGCTGCAGGGTTTATGGTAAGAATATTGCTTGAATTCATTTTCCCTTCAAACCTGGAGATACAGTTTATAGTGGATACATTACTTGCTGTAACGCTTGGGCTCATTGTGGGAGAATCCATTAAAACCTACAGGAAATACAGGGAATATACAATGGAAAATAACCTTACTATAAATTAGTGTTTTCCGTATAAACAATCATCCCGGAGAAAACAGGATTTGCATACAGGTGTTTTTTTGCAGAAATCTTTTCCAAGGTTTACGATCATGCCATGAAAATTTTTAAGCTGATCTATTTCAGAAAATTCTTCTTCTGCGTAATTCCTTATTTCTTTTCTTGAAAAGTCCTTTCCATAAAATCTTTTGAAAAATCTCAGTGTATATGCATCAACGACAAATACCGGATAGTCAAGGGCATAGAGCATTATAGACTCCATGGTTTCGTTTCCAACGCCGTTAAGCCCCATGATAAATCCTTCTATTTCTTTAATGTCTTTATTTTTCATCCCGGGCAGATTGCCATATTTTTCTGTGATTTCCTTTGAGAGGGTAAGAAGGTAGCGGCTCTTCTGGTTATAGAACCCGGAACTCTTAATAAGTTCCTTCAATCTCTCCTGATCAGTTGTGGCTATTTCATTCAGGGTATAAACATGATTTTCTTTCATTTTTTTCAAAGCCTTTTCCACATTTTTCCACGATGTATTCTGTGTAAGTATAGTTCCAATTACAGTCTCATCATCAGTTTCTGAAGGCCACCATTCCAGGTTTCCATAGTAAACATACAGTAAATTGTATAGGTCCCCGAACATTATACTGTTATGGTTAAATTATTAAAAAATATTTTTGTTGCATTAATTCAGTATGAGATTTAAATATAGAAAAAATAACCAGGTATTATTTCAGGACACTCAGGGCAACAAGGGCGTCAAGGAAATATTGTATGGCAAAGCCTGCAACAAGAAGCCCGAAAATTCTTGTTATTGCTGTCATCACCTTGTCTCCCAGCAGGCTTAATATTTTAGATGAATATATGAAGAAAAAATACACGATGACAAGCACCAGAAGCACAGAAACAATAGTAAGAATTTTTGTGAATAAGTCACCCTTCATGAGGATAATAACAAGAGATATGGCACCCGGGCCAGCGAGAAGTGGGGTTGCAAATGGAACTATTCCCATGTTTTTTGAACTGTCTACGGACGTATCAGGTTTAGCTCCCTGCCTGACCATTTCTATTCCCATGAGCAGGAGTATTATGCCGCCTGCAATTTCCAGTGCTTCTATGGATATACCAAAAAATTCTATTATAAGCCCCCCTGCCAGTGCGAAAAGTATTATTATAATTCCAGCATAAAAAACAGCATCCCTTGAAATGGTCCTTCGTGTATCGCGGTTGAAGGAGCCGGTCATGCTTACAAATATTGCAAGGCTTCCGAATGGATCTATAACCACAAAAAGTGGCATGAATACTTTCAGGAAGTCTGTGCTAAATGTCATATTACTGTATAGTAATGATATATATAAATTGAATTTTTTTTATTTATTTAACCAGATGGTAATGTATTATTATATAATACGCTGCGGCTGAAAAAGCAAAAAATATTATATGATTTTTATATGAGTCAAAAATGAAAGTGCTTATTCTGGGCATTGACGGATACATCGGTTTTCCTCTTGCACTGAGGCTTCTTGATAGAGGATATGAAGTATATGGTGCCGACAATTTTTATACACGCAGAAGGGTAAAAAATGTAGGTTCTAAATCTGCGGTAAAGATTAATTCTTTTGCCACACGGAACAAAAAACTGAATAATGCCATTAAGTTTTACATGGGCGATGTTAGCAATCCGAAATTTGTATACGATATAATAAGGGATTCAGGGGCAGATGCCATAGTCCACCTGGCCGAACAGCGTTCTGCACCCTATTCAATGATATCACTTAAAACGGCTACTGAAACACTGGACAAAAATATAGAAAGCACAATGAATATAATATATGCGGTAAAAGACCTGAACAGGGATATACATATAGTTAAACTCGGTTCCATGGGTGAATACGGAACACCGAATATTGATATACCTGAAGGATTCCTGGATGTCCAGTTCCATGGAAGAAGCGATAAATTGCCTTTCCCACGGATGGGGCAATCCTGGTACCACCTGTCAAAAATTTTTGACACTTACAACCTGATGCTTGCAAACCGGATATGGGGGCTAAACGTCAGTGATGTTATGCAGGGTGTTGTTTATGGAACAAGAACTCCTGAGATTACAAAATACAAACTCTTTACCAGGTTCGACATTGACCAGATATACGGAACAGTGCTGAATAGATTCATTTCACAGGCAGTAATAGGATACCCGCTGACAGTGTATGGGAAAGGAGACCAGAAGCGTGCGTTTTTGTCGCTAGAAGATAGTGTAGAATGCCTTAACCTGATACTTGACCATCCTGCTGAAAATGAATATAAGGTATACAACCAGTTTGATGAATATTATCCATTAAATTATCTTGCAGAAACGGTTAAAAACAGGTATGAATCAATATATGGAAAGAAAGTAAGCATAAACCATGTGCCCAATCCCAGGGTGGAGATGGAAGACCACTATTATAATCCGGCAAACCAGAATTTAAAGGATATAGGCTACAGGAGACAGAGGTCACTGGAAGATGAAGTCCCTGTTATGATAAAGGATGTAAGAAACAACATAAATACAGTTTATAGCCTGAAGAATGTTATAAAGCCCTCAACTAACTGGAGATAAGTTTTCTGGAGAAATTATATGCCCTCCTGAGGATTTTATAATAATCATTGCTGTTTCCAATACTGAGCCAGTCTGATCTCCTTATCTTAAATGGAATAACTGTATTTCCATTAATTATGTGCCTATTTATTGCAGGTGTTAATTCTGTACCGTCCAGCAGATCCATCACATCCCTTTTAATTACATAGAACGCTGCAAGTGCATATTTTGAAGTGGGATGTTCAGGCTTCTCCACAACAGATTCCACAATGCCGTTTTTTATATTTGCCACGCCATATCTCTGGGGGTTGGGCACTGCCATTACGCTGAGAATGGTTTTGCCTGTTGACCTGTAAAGATCAACCATATTTTTTGTTTTATTCCTATCCAGTATGAGCCCATCGCCTGCATTCAATATGAAATCTCCTAGAATGTATTCTTTAGCCAGTGCTACGGCCTTTCCATAGCCTTCCGCCCGTTTCTGGTATATATATTCGGATTTTACATTCAGTGTTGAAAGATAATCTGCTGTATGCCTGTCCTTAGCATCCAGCACAATAAAAAACTTATCTGCTCCGGATAGTGATAGATTGTGGATTATGCACTCAAGAATAGGCCTGAGAACTATTTTCCCATTTCTGACAGCATAAACTGGAAGCATCTCTTTTCTCATGCCTTCAGGAAGGTTAGCCCGGGTTCCAAGCCCGGCAGCAGTTATAAGGGCGTCCATAAATGGTAATTGAATTCATTTTATTAATAATGTTGCTGTAACCGGTTCAATATAATATTAATAGTGATTAGCAATTATATATGGATGGAATGTTCAATATGCGGCGCTACTGCTGTATATGAGGTAAAATACAACGGTTCTGCACTGTGCAAAAACCACTTTATTACGTATGTGGAAAAGAGGGTGAAGCGTGAGATACGTGAACAGGTAGACTTTGGCAGTAAAAAAACCAGGATTTCTGTTGCAATCTCAGGTGGAAAAGATAGTTCTGCAACATTATATCTGCTACACAAAATATTATCGGAGAGGAGAAACCTTGAACTTACAGCATTCACTGTGGATGAGGGCATAGAGGGGTACAGGAGCACAGGGCTCGAGAAGGCCAGAAAATTGTGTGAAAATCTGGGAATTGAACATAATGTAATATCATACAAGGAAAACTATGGCTATTCACTGGATGAAATAATGAAAATAGACAAAAAAACTATTTCATGTTCCCACTGTGGCCCTATGAGGAGGCAATTAATGAACAGGATATCAGAATATACCGAATCTGATTACGTTGCTCTGGGCATTAACCTTGACGATTATGCACAATCAATACTGATGAATGTTGCAAAGGGAGATGTAGCACGCTACGCAAGGATGGCCCCCCATTCCTATACGAGGGAGGGTTTAGTGCCAAGAATATTGCCCCTGAGAAAAATACCTGAGAAGGAGGTTGTGCTTTACGCTATTTTAAATGGCATAGATTTTGACTCCAGCTGGTGCCCCTACTATAGCATGGCACAGAGAAATTCATTCAGGGATATTATAGAAAAACTTGAAAAGGAAACTCCAGGGACAAAATTTGCAATAGTAAAATTCTTTGATGAAACGAGGAAATCAATCAGGGAACACTATGTCAATGAAAATGTTAAGTTAAATTCGTGTAAAATATGCGGTGCACCAACTCCCGGAGAGATATGCGAGGTCTGCTCTGATCTTGAGCATATAAGGGCAATAGATAATGAAACATAGAAATATTTATTTAATTTCTAATAATAGGGGGTCTACGGGGTTGTAGCTTAGCTTGGTTGGAGCACCCGGCTGATAACCGGGAGGTCACCGGTTCAAATCCGGTCAGCCCCATTTTTATTTTAATACTTTAAATAATTCTATTAACCGGGATTTATATTAATCGATTCAGAATGTAGTTTTATACAGATATGTGAGAAGAGGGCAACTGTAGTTTTGCAGATGCCAGTGGCCAGTATTAGTCTGGATTTTTCAAATCATTAACATGCTTATCTCATTATACCGGATTTTCTCTTTGAAATGCCTTATATAGTGATTTACTCAAATCTAATTCAGGACACAACACTCAAATGTGAATATATGAATTTATTGATTAAAAAATTCAGTGCATGCCGATTGAAATGGTATATCCACTATTGCATATACAATTTGTCGCATCATTGCTGTAATGGCTGTGGAGGATTTTTCTTTTTTTTGCTAATTATAATCTTTCTGAGTTCAATCCATGAACTTGATAGCACTGAAACTATTATGATCAAAACCCAATTTCTGTATTCAATGGTTGATGTGTCTATGATAGCGTGTAGTGGCGTGAAAATAGTTATAACTATGAGGGCTCCTACAACTATTAATCCCCATGATAAGATCACCCAGTTAGAAAAAAATGACCTCTGTGAAACAGGTTCGCGCTCTGTCCTGAGGTTCTGGGCAAGGATCACCTGGGAAAGTATCCAGGTTGCAAAGGCTGCCGTCTGTGCCTGGATGATATCTGCTTCACTATAGTATATGTATAGATATATGAAAGTAACCGCAAGAAATACTCCAAGGGCACTTGTCAGGATAGAAATTATCATAGGCCTGTCCATGAAATCTGCACCCCGTTTCTGTGGTGCTGCATGCAGGATGCCTGGTTCATCCCGCTCTTTCAAAAATCCCCAGAGCGCACCAACATCCATGAACATCTCCATTATTATAATCTGTATCGGCATAAAGGGGAAGGGGATGATCAATAGTATCGGGACAAGAAGAATCAAAATCAGAGAAATCTTAACTGCAATATAGTACCTGATGCCTTTTTTTAGCGTATATTGCATCTTTCTGCCCTCGAAGACTGCCTCTGCTATAGTATGGAAATTATCATCTTCCAGTACTATGTCTGAAGCTTCCTTGGCAACTTCAGTTCCTCTTTTTCCCATTGATATGCCAATTTCAGCTGCTCTCAATGCAGAAGCGTCATTTGCACCATCGCCAGTCACAGCAACAATTTCACCATTCTTTTGCAGTGCCTTTACAATTCGCAGCTTCTGATCATGTGTTATTCTTGCAAAGATAGATGTTTTCTCAATGGCTTTAGAAAGCTCATCATCTGGCATAGCCCGGATTTGATCTCCAGTGAGTGTTGATTCCGCATTTTCTATGCCAACCATTTTTCCAATAGTTTCTGCTGTTACCGGATAGTCTCCCGTGAGCATTATTACTCTAATTCCTGCATTCTGACAGAGCTTTACAGCGTTCTTTACTCCTTTCCCTGGAGGGTCTATGAAGCTGATCATGCCTATGAATATCATATCACTATCGACAATATCTCTCTCTTCCGCCTGCCCATTTATTCTTTTATAGGCGAAAGCTATGGTCCTCTCACCAACTTTTGCCACCTCATTTATAGCATCCCTGATAAGTTTTAAATCATCCTCCGATTTGACTTTATTTGAAGATTCATCCACCATTACCTTTGTGCATCTTGATAAAACAACTTCGGGGGCGCCACTTGTGTATGCAACATAACCATCATGAACCGAATAAACATAACTTGCACGTTTTATGTTGCTGTCAAAACCGAATCGGCCAGTTATCTGGTATTCACTTTCTAATTCATGAATATCAAGTCCAGAATTAATTGCATATTTCAGTATTGCTACCTCCATCGGGTCTTTGTATCCCTCAGAAAATTTCTGTTCAATTTCCAAATTTCCTGTAGCAAGTACCGCTGATTTAAGAAAACTGGAGTTGGTCCCTTGAGCAGCCTCGTATAATTTTCCACCAGTAAGAATATGATTAACTTTCATAGCATTTTCTGTGATAGTTCCAGTCTTATCTGTGGCAATAACTGTAACGCTACCCAGAGTTTGTGCGGCAGTAAGACCTTTAACAATGGCTTTCTTCTTCGATAGGGAATATGCCCCTATTGCCAGGGTGATTGTTATCAAAATTGGTATCTCTTCGGGAACTGTGGCAAATGCCATAGAAAGACCCATTAATATCATCTGATCCAATGGGTCACCGTGCACATAGCCGATTAATGGAATTAGGGCGCTGAAGAAAACTGCTATTACTATCAGGAGCCGGGCAGTTTTATTCAATGACTTTTCTAAAGGTGTTGGAATCTCTTTATGGTTCTTTACGGATTCAGAAATTTTCCCGATTTCTGTTTTCAACCCGGTAGATGTAACTGCAAATTTACCGTTTCCCTGCACCACAAGTGTTCCGGAAACTACCCTGTGCATATTTGCACCCGGCTGGGTTTCAGCTACATCATAACTGACCTTGTTTACAGGATATGATTCTCCCGTAACAAGTGATTCATCAATATATAAGCCGGAGGAACTTACAACAATGCCATCTGCCGGGACCATGTCTCCTGTTCTAAGGTATACAATATCGCCGGGCACTAACACGCTGGTGGATTTTTCCAGCAGTGAACCGTTCCTTAAAACCCATGTTTTCGGAGTAACCATGCTGTGAAGTGCCTGTATAGATATCTGGGCCTTTTTTACATTATAAACTTCGATTAATATCACGGCAAAAACTATAATGATTACAGTAAAGGATTCAAATGGGGTTCCTATTAGAAAATATATGATTCCAATAACCACAAGAACAAGTATTAGCGGTTCTTTTAACTGGTCCAGAAAAATCTGGAGAATACCATGTTTTTTGGCTTCAGGGATAGCATTTAAACCGTAACTTTGAATTCTGCGTGTTGCTTCTGATTCAGTCAGCCCATTTTCAACATCAACCCCGAGAGATTTGAGAATGTTTTCCACGTCTTCGATCTCGTGATTAAATGTTTCCTTCCCCATATATAAGAAGGATTATGTGCTATAAAAAAGGTTGTAATAAACATTTTTGTTTTAAAAGTTGTGCTTATAATTTTGTTTAAATATGAACTCCTGTTATGATGAAAACATTAATTGAATTTCCTGAACTTATACTGTTAAAAGGAATTCTTTAAATGGCTGCTAGATATTTGTTATTATGACTAACAAGGTGGGGATACCGGTAAACGGAAGCAACGTAAGCGGACCTGGAGAGGGAACAGAAATTCATATATTTGAGGTTGAAAATACAAAATATAAACTTGTGGAAAGTTATGAAAATCCAGCAATAAAAGCCACTTCAACAAGAGGTATACATATGCTGAAATCAGTTCTCTCAAAGAATGTGAATGCAATTATAGTATCTGAAATTGGAGCGCCTGGCGTCAATTTTCTTAAGAACAAAATTAAGATATATTATGCAAACAATATGAATGAGAACGAAGCCATGGAATTTTATATAAATAGCAAACTGGAAGAAATCACAGTTGCGACACATGAATCGCCACACCATGATGGAAATACCCACAAATTATAATTTAACACTGTTCAGATAAAAATCTGCAATATGGAAAGAAATATATCGCTTCTGGAACAATTTATATTTAAAATTTATAAATATATAACATTAGTTTTGTTTTAATTTGTATCCACAGTTAGGGCAGTATATCATATCTTCAGTAACAGGATATCCGCAATGCGGGCATCTGTGTGCTGTATCTGGTAGATTCTCATCATTATTTTCGGCCATATTTTCCCTTAGATTCTGGTATGGATTCTTCTTGTCATTGCCGAAAACGGCCATCCCTATATTTGCCCTGGGTGCCCTGGCCTTTGCCATATCTATTTCATGCTTTTTAATTTCCAGTGCTTCCCTTTCCTTTCTGGTTGATTCATCTTTTTTGCATATGGTAGCCAGTCTGGTAATCTGGTCAACCCACATTTTTGATTTTTTTATAGCAAAATCTGCTCTTGCCAGTTTCCTGGAATCGTCGTAGTATTCGATAGTCAGTACCTGTTTTGTGAACAGTGCGAATGCTGGGGCAGCATAATTAGCATTCTCCACATTGTATAAAAAAAGATTTAAATCCATGACTGCTGGAGATGCCCTGAACATAGATCTATGCCCGTTTTTTTCGAATATAATCCTCTTATCTGTTAAGAAAAGTAACCCCTTTATATAAACATTATTTTCGATTTTTTTGGCCTTCGCATTCAGGAACTCATGTTCATCACTTTCGTAAATAGGCATTACATACATATATTATATAAGATAATAAATTTTATCAATTAAATTGGAACATTATTATAAGTTCTATGCTTCTTTAGTAAAAATAACATCAACATAGTTCTATATTTTTTGATACGATGTTAATCCTGTTATCAACTTTATATAATAATATCAGGGAATTATAGCTTATAAAGGAAACATTATTGCGAGATGGCTCGTAATATTTATTTAAAGCGATATTTTTATATGGTATTCAGTGTTTCTATGCCTCCCGGTATAATTTAATCGCTGGCATAAAATAACATTTAAATATTCTTGTGTTTTTATTTTAATATGGAACATACAGATATCCATGCACCACATGGAAATAAACTAAACACAAAGGGATGGTCACAGGAAGGGGCTATGAGATTGCTGATGAATAACCTTGACCCGATGGTGGCTAAGGACCCTGCAAATCTTATTGTATATGGCGGCAAGGGAAAAGCAGCAAGAAACTGGGAAGCATATGATAAAATTATAGAGTCACTCAAATCACTTGAAAATGACGAAACTCTTCTTGTGCAATCGGGCAAGCCTGTTGGAATTTTCAGGACGACAAAGGAGGCACCAAGGGTTCTTATAGTAAATGCTCAGATAGTCCCGCACTGGGCCACCGATGATGTATTCTGGGACCTGGAAGCAAGAGGGCTTACCATGTTCGGGCAGATGACTGCGGGGTCATGGGTTTATATAGGGACACAGGGAGTATTGCAGGGGACGTATGAAACTCTGTATGCACTTGCAAAAAAAGTATACCACAGTGACAATCTGAAAGGAAAATGGTTTTTATCTGCAGGCCTGGGAGAAATGGGAGGAGCCCAGCCACTGGCTGCCAAGATGAATGGATGCACAAGCATTATTGTTGAGGTGGACAAGGAGAAAATTAATAGAAGATTAAGGGACAAATATCTGGATACATATACAGAAACACTTGATGAGGCACTTAAACTAAAGGATGAGGCGATTAAATCCGGAAAACCTGTATCTATTGCTGTACTGGGAAATGCTGCAACAGTTTACCAGGAATTGCAGGATAAGGGAGTAGTGCCGGATATAGTATCTGACCAGACAGCAGCACATGATTTAAACCTTGGATATGTCCCTGAAGGCTACACCATAGCAAATTTCCAGAAATTCAGAGAAGAGAATCCTGAACAATTCAAGAAAAAGGTTTACGAAACAATAGTAAAACAGGTAAAATCCATGCTTTATTTCCAGTCAAAAGGCTCATCTGTATTTGATTATGGAAATGATATAAGGACAAGAGCTAAGGAAGGGGGATTAAGCAACGCCTTCGAAATTCAGGGATATGTACCTGCATACATACGCGACCTGTTTGCTGTTGGTTCCGGGCCATTCAGGTGGCTTGCCCTATCGGGGAATCCTGATGATATTAAAAAAATAGATGATGCCATATTGAAGAATATAGATGATAAACATCTAACGGACTGGATTAAGCTTGCAAAGGAATACGTTCACTTCCAGGGACTGCCAGCCAGAATCTGCTATGCATCCTATGGAGAAAGGGAAAAAATAGGCCTCATGATAAATGACATGGTAAGGAAAGGAGAACTTGAGGCGCCGGTAGCAATAGGCAGGGACCACCATGATACTGGATCTGTTGCATCTCCTTACAGGGAAACAGAGGCTATGAAGGATGGCAGCGACGCCATAGCAGACTGGCCCATACTCAACGCACTGCTGAATGCAATTTCAGGCGCCTCATGGGTATCTGTGCACCATGGAGGAGGTACAGGAATAGGAAATGCAATACATTCTGGGTTTGTAATAATTGCTGATGGAACAGATGATGCAGCGGAACGCATAAAGCGTGTTTTAAACGCTGACCCTGGAATTGGTGTGATAAGGCATGCAGATGCAGGTTATGAATCATCAAGGGATATAATAAAGAAAGGGCCTAAATTTAAAAGCCCATATTTCAGCAAATAATATTTTTTTATTTTTATTCCAATCTTATATTTTTCGTTTCCGGGAGCAATAGTGTAAGAAGTATTGCAATTATCATGATTACAGCTAAAAATATGTAAGCATTAAAATAATTTTTTCCATGTATAAGAAGCGACATTGCAATTACGCCTATAACTGCGCCTATCTTTCCCATCATTGATGAAAATCCATATGATGTGCCTCTGAACCGGGTAATTGTTACCTCTGCTGGAATTATTCCTACTGTTGCTCCATCGAAAGAATTGAATAACTCGAGGAAAGATACTATAACTATAATTCCTACAAGAAAATAATAATGCGGCAGAATGAGAAATAGAATAGCCATCATAAGAAAACCGGTAATCTGGATTCCTTTCCTTCCAAACTTATCCACCTTGATCATTACAAATACCCCTGATATTATTCCTATTACAAGGAAAAATGTGGTCAAAAGGGCATTGTCAACATTGGTCACAAAATGCCCCAGTTTCAATATTGTTGGAAGTGTAAGCGATAGGCCGTAGGCAACAATGTCGTAAAGAAACCAGATAAGTGCTGCTAAAATTATATTCTTGGAATATTTTTTCGAAAACATCTCAAGAAAGCCTGTTTTCTCTTTTTTCTCCTCCCAGAGTTTAGATTCCGGCAGGGAAAATCTCATAAATTCTACAATAATTGCAGGTATGACTGCAACACCGAGCATCAGGCGCCATCCTATATTTCCCAATGGAAACATAAAAACAGCAACTATTGCACTGCTGATAGACCCTACACTGAAGAAGACAGTTGCAAAGGCAAGATAGAATCCCCTTTTATCGGATGGAGTTACCTCTGCTATATATGAATTGGCAACAGGATATTCTGCTCCGAGGACAACACCAAGAAGTACCCGCGAGATAAAGAGCATATAAAAATTAACCGAAAATACTGAAATCATGTCAAACAATATAAAGAACAGAAGCGTTGAAAGATATACCCTACGCCTGCCAACAAGGTCACTCAGGTATCCAACAAGTATTGTTCCTATAATTGCACCTATTATTACTGATGCTATCAGTAGCCCATAATCAAGAGAATAATCACTGAGGTGTATATAATCCGGTATTAAAAGTACGGCGAATGCGATTACCGTTAACTGGTAGCCATCAAGAAGCATTCCAAATGCTGACAAAATTACTATTTTATTTGTACTTGCAGGTTTTTGCACTCTCCATTAACTACAGGTAACTTATTAAATTAACTACATGTCGATATATATGCTTATATAGATACATATAGATTTCAGAATTCACAGGTATATTTAAACCCGGGAATGTATCCTGCCAGCAATGTAGAGGAAATGTGAAATATTTTTATATATTCCGTTGACATATAAATATCATGCTGGAAATACGTATAGCAAATACATTTAAATAAAAATATATATAATATTAAAATAAGCCTTTTATGGAGAAGATAGGCGTTATAGGTGCCGGGATAACAGGGCTGTTCTCTGCGCTTAACCTTGCACTTGATGGTTATGACGTGACACTTTTTGATAGGGAATATATTCTTTCCGGTACTTCAGGTAAATTTCATGGAATGCTCCACAGCGGTTCCAGATATTCTGTAAATGATATGGAATCTGCAAAGGAATGCATACGTGAAAACACACTGCTTTCTAACACTGCCTCATTGTTTATTAAAAATACAGGTGGGTATTATCTTGCATTGAATGGTGCGGAGGCTGAATACGGCGATAAGCTTCTACAGAAAAATAAAGAAAACGGCATATCCACAGAAGAACTGGGTATTGATGAAATGCTTGACCTGGAACCAAATATTAATAAAAATATTTTAAGGGCATTCCGTGTTCCTGATAAAGTTATATATGCACACCCCTTCGCAGCGGCTGTGGCGGTGGAGGCACAGTTAATGGGTGCTAAGCTAAGGTTTAAATCAGAAGTCCTGAAAGCTGAAGTTAAGGGAAAAACTGTTGAATCTATAAAATACCGGTCACATAATAGAATAGTGGATGAGAAATTTGATTATATAATAAACACCACAGGGCCATGGTCAGGGCAACTTTTAAAATCCTTCGGTATAGGTGATTTTGAAGTCATGCCAACACTTGGTTACATGGCATCCTACGACTACTTATTTTCACATGGTATCTTAAACAGAATGAGGGAACCTTCAGATGGGGATATATTGCTGCCATATGGAAGCATGTCAGTTGCAGGCACAGTAGCAATTATATCAGATAATGTAAACAACAATGACATCGACCCGGAAGATCTTGATACCATGCTATCTGAAGTTGCGGAGATGGTCCCATCACTTTCCAGGCACAGATATAAAAAACTATATAGTTCCATGCGCCCGCTGATCAGGGAAGATTATTCAAGGGCTACAAGAGATTTCAGGATATACGAAAATATGAACAATTTATTCAGCATAATAGGCGGAAAATTCACAACGTCAAGGCTCATGGGGCAGGCGGTATCACAGAAACTTTCTGAAATTACAGGAACACATTCACAGGATACATCGAAAATCATCCTGAATGATACCTTCGATAAATTCATAGAAAAGCATAAGCAGGATTTAAACACAACATTCATGAATTATATAAGTTCATATGGCACCAGCATGGATTACGGTTACTTAACCCAGCTTGAAAGTGCTTTTATTTTCAACGAAGCCATAAGGCTGGGTGATTAAATGGAATTTAGCGGCAAAATAACCATAAAAAATAATAAAGGGAACGTTGCAGAATTTCTTTCCGACATTGATAATATAACACCTTGCCTCCCCGGGGTATATGACTTCCAGAATAATGGCGGTGAAATACAATGCAAACTAAAACTTGATATATCTGCTGCTAAAATTTCTGCCATGAGCAGTGTGACGGGGAAGATGTCGTTTCTATATAAGGTTGGATTAGATTCAATAAATATAGATGGGAGTGGGAGAATAGCGGGTTCAAAGGTGAAATTCAACATAAGCATATCCTACGAAAGCCATGGAGAAGAAACAGTACTGGATTGGAAAAGCTCATTTGACTTCGGGCTTATAGTAAAGATGATGGGTAAAGACAGGGTCAATGAAATATCCAGAGAAAACATAGACAGGACTATGGGCTGCATAACATCAAAATTAAATATTTAATAGAATTTCTTTGTAATTATTGATAAATTTTACATTATAACTGTAAATATTGTATAATCTTCAGATAATATTAGATTTTAATCGATAAATATTTAATAACACTAAAAAATTATTATCGTATGCTTACATTCATTTACGATTCAATATCCTGGGAAGAAAAGGAGTTAATTAAAGGGCTCCAGTCAGAAAGCATAAAACTGAATCTGGTTAATGCAAAGGATAATGCGCTAAACCTCACAGGAAAACTTGATTTTGAAGGACCTGCTGTTATCAGATGCATGAGTTCCAGGAGGTCTCTCTATTATTCATATATACTTGAATCACACGGAATTAAAACGATTAATTCCTTTAATACTTTTAGCATCGCAGGAAATAAAGTATTTACCACCTCTTATCTATATAAAAATGGAATAAAAACCCCGGAAACTTCTGTATCATTTTCACATGACAATGCTTTATCAACTGCAGATAATATGGGATACCCTGTAGTTTTTAAGCCAGCAAGTGGGAGCTGGGGTAGAATGATATCACTTTTAGAGAATGAGAATATTGCAGAAACAGTATTCTCAATGAATGATATGGTAAACGAAAATTCGTACTATCTTCAAAAATATGTAAAGAGGCCTCCAAGGGATGTAAGGGCAATAGTTGTGGGAGATAATATTTCTGCCACAATATACAGGTATTCAGGGGAGGGGTGGAAAACAAACCTCGCACTTGGCGGGAAGGTGGAAAAAGCAGTGCTGCCAGAATCCCAGCTTGACATACTTATAAGGGTTGCACATCTTTTTGACCCGGGCATAATTGGTATTGATGCCATGGAAACAGATGAAGGATTGGTTGTACATGAAATTAATTCAAGAGTTGAATTTAAAGGGGCTTCGAAGGTATATGGAAATAAAATAATAAATGATATTGTCCAGTATCTAAAAACACTTGATTAAGTTTAATAATAAAATAAAAATGTCAAAGTATGGAAGAAATATACCTTGACAAGAACGAAAATCCATTCAATGTACCGGAAAAGGTAAAAAAAGAATTCATAAACTATGCAAAGGATGCAGATTTTAACAGATACCCTGAAAAGGGGTTACCTTCCCTTATTAAAAAACTGGCAGGGCTCACCGGGTTTAGCAGTGAAAACATTATTGCAGCCAATGGCAGCGACGAATTGCTTGATATTTTAATCAGGCGTGCAGAAGGCGATATAGTTGTCAGTTCACCAACCTTTGAAATGTATTCATTCTATGCCAGAAATTATGGCCATAAGGCAATTGATGTCCCGCTCCGCAGCGATTTTTCCCTTGATGTTAATGGTATACTGGCGCAGAAGGATGCAAAACTTGTGGTAATATGTTCGCCAAATAATCCAACAGGGAATCTTATAGATAGAGAGAGCATAAAAAAAATTCTTGATTCCGGTGTAACAACCATACTTGACAATGCCTATTATGAATTTTCGGGTGAAGATTATACTGACCTTATTGCAAAATATAGCAATCTCATAATATTAAGGACATTTTCCAAGGCTTTTAGCCTTGCAGGAATGAGAATTGGATATGGCATAGCAGAGAGCAAATTTATATCTGAAATCAAAAAATTGCAGGCACCGTTTTATATGAATATACTTTCAGCTAAAATGGCAGAGATCATGATTGATAACTACAGCCTTATTGTAGAAAAAATAAAATATATTGTAGAGGAGAGGGAACGTGTTTACAATGAAATAAAGGATATAGCATACCCTAGCAGTGCAAACTTTCTTCTCCTTAAAAAAGATCTATATGGCTATATGGAAGAAAACGGGATACATATAAGAAAACTCCCGCTTGTAAAGGATAGGTCAAGATTAACCATAGGAACAAAGGATGAAAATAAAAGGGCAATTGAAGCAATTAAAAAATACGTAATGGAGAAATTTTAAGTTAAATTTTTCCCGGGGCATAATCCAGTACATTTTTATTTTTTATTCCGGACATCAAATAATGGTTAAAAGAATCAACAAGTGCCTCCTGCGGAACCATCCCTATGAACTCTGATCTTACCGGATAAACACCAAATCCCTTTGCCTCAGTTTTTACCGCTTCGAATATACGGTATACAGGATTTTTCCTGTAATTTACTATATTCATCGATATCTGTACAATATTTTTTTCCGGCATTTTGAAAGCCAGAGATTTAACGCAGGCAAAGCCACCATCCCTGGCCCTTATTGCAGAAGCTATTTTCCTCCCTATTTTTATGTCATCTGTATTGAGATAAATATTGTACGCAATAAGAAAATCTCTTGCGCCTATTATTGTTGCACCTGCCCTGCCTATTACTTCCGGACCGTAATCAGGAATGTAATTTCCGGTTCCTATAGCGCTTCTTAATTCCTCAATCTGGAATTTTTTGTTCCTTATATTTTCAAGATTTTTTCTTTCAGGTGTTTTTGCAGAATATGCATACATAAATACAGGTATTCCTAACTCCTTTCCTACTTTCTTTCCCAGCTCCTGTGAAAGTTCTATGCATTCCTCCATTGAAGTATCTTCCAGTGGAACCAGGGGCATTATATCTGTAGCTCCGAAACGTGGATGGAATCCTGTCTGTACATTCATATCTATATTTTCACCTGCGGTTTTGATCATATTAAATGCAAGGTCAATAACATTGTCTATGGGGCACACAACTGTAATAACACTTCTATTGTGGTCGTAGTCCATTTCAGAATCCAGTAATTTTGCATCAGGTACTGATTTTACATCTTTTTCAAGTAAATCAATTACTACTTTATTCCGCCCATCACTGAAATTGGGTATAAGTTCTACAAGCTTCATAGAATTAAATCCTGTAAATGGATATTAAATTATGCAAATTATTAACATTGCCAACAAAATCAGTATAAGTAAAATTTATTACTCTTCTACCAATTTTTGTAAATTTCCCACATTAAAAGCATTATTTATAAGGTATAAAATTTTATTATAAAGATTATAAATATAATCATTATCTAAATAATCATAGAAAGATTCTTTGATAGGTAATTAGAATTAAACAGCTTAATTAATGATACAAGAAAATATAATTCACCTGTAGTTTTATATTGAAATCGAAGGGTGAGGAAAACAGAACTTATCAAGGAGGCAATGAAACAGATAGGTGGCATATATTTATATGTTGATAATACAAAAAGTTCTAATTTATTGCTGTTGCAATTTTCTAGTATAATAAAAGAATATTTTGTAGTGTTCAGCAAATCTGGTTTTAACTGCAATATGAAAGATATTCCAAAGATAAATAATATTATTTTGTTCGATTTAAAAAAAATGCAGGAAATAATTGAAAATTAATAATATTAATTATTTTACCGGATCTGAATTTTTCCAGTATAACTTATAAATTAATATATATTTACATATATTCATTTTTAAACCAGTTGATAGTGTTATTTATTCCATCGTCATATGTTGTATGTCTGAATTCCGGGTATTCATTTAGAAATTTTCTGTCGTCCAGTATATATGGTTCACTGTATTCATAAATAAGCTCCATAATTTCATTTATATTTGAACTAAAATGTGCCAGCAATTTTAAATCTAGTTTAGAAATAACTTTTAATTTTATTTTTAAATTTAGCCTGTTGTATATTTTATTAATGAATTCCCTCGCTGTTATTATATCGCCCGATACATGGTATACTTTTCCATATGAATTAATATTTCTAAGTAACAATAATGTTGCTTTCGCGGCATCGTCAATATAAGTAAAATTATGCGGGATATCAGGATTTACCGGCCATATTGCCTTTTTATTTTTCATTGCCTTTATAAACATCCCGCCGTATAAATCATTTGTTACATTCGGCCCATAAAAATCAGCAAATCTGGGAATCACAAGGCCTATTTTGTCCTTTTTATAATACTCAAATAAAAGTTTTTCTATATTATTCCTTAAAATACCTTTTTTGCCGTTTGCATTTAATGGATGCTCTTCATTTACAGGCAGATAATCAAATTTTCCATAGCCATAAACATTACCTGGAAAAACCACTGTTGAATTTGATGTTTCAGCACCCTTTAAAATATTCTCGGTTGAAATATAATAATTTTGCCAATTCTTATATGGAAAATTATTGGCTATGTATATTACTGATGCGCCTTTTAAATCCTTTATAATTTTATCCATGTTAAAAATATCTGATTTCACAATATCAACATCTTTCGGGAATAATTTTAATGCTTTTTCCTCATTTCTAACTATAGCACGCACATTTATTTTATTTTTTAAAAGTATTTTTGTTACAGCATAGCCATAGGCACCTGTTGCACCGATAACAACATGCAGGCCATTATCTATATCGTACTTATTATTCATAAAACTGAATGAATAGTTAGTATTAAAACTTATTGTTTAGAAATGATTTAATATTCTAACTTAATATATCATAATGCCTAAAGTTATTCAGGATTACAGGGAAATGGCAAAGGAAAAGATTATCGAATCTGCATCAAAGTTATTTTTTCAGATGGGATATAATAATGCAGGAATGGAAAACATAGCCAGAGACATGGGTATAACAAAAGGTACATTATATTTATATTTTAAAAATAAGGAAGAACTTTTAAATAAAACGTGTAAGGTAAATATGGATTTACTGGAAACAAATTTAAAAAAATCGGTTTCAGGGAATATGATTACAGGCATAGAAAAATTTTTTGCAGATGAAATGAAATTACCGGATTATAAAAAATTTTACTGGATATTTGCATTAAATGAAATAAATGTAAACAATAATATAAAAGAAATAATAGAAAATAGCTATAAGAGGTATGTAAAATATATATCGGATTTAATTGAAAATTTGAAACAGGATGGCACCATCTCAGAAAGCATTAATTCTACAGATCTCGCCAGAATATTAATAGCATTTCATAACGGTGTTCTCATAAGTATTATGCAGGGCCTTGATAATCCCACAGCAACATCTATTTTTAACTCTGGCATAAGAAGTTTATTTGGCAATCGCTCTTAATAATTATTTTATACTTATTAAGAATAGAATTAATTAATATTATATCGCCGTTTAATCAAACTGTTATCCGATAGGTAAGTGTTGATCTGGTGTAAATAATTGTAGCTTTCCAGCTATATCTTTCAACTATATATGACGGGGAAATCTGTGGCTAGTTACTAATAAATATATAGGTATAGAAAGAGAAAATACACCCGGTATCCCTATAGTTATTAAATTAATCATAAGCATAGAGTGCGAAATAATTTGAGGACGGTTGCCTGTGGAAGGAAGCAAAAGAGGTAAAATTAAAGAAAAAAACAAGAAAATAAAAAGTAGATAGACCCACATTGCAAGATTATGCCTCACAGAGTTATGGCTTAATTTATCTCTTAAATATTCTAGATAAAAAATAATATCTATACCTACAAATCCTATGATTGCGACAGGGAATATACCTGTATAAAAGTTATATTTAGCACTTATAATATTACCTATAGAGCCAAGGTATGCTAATCTGTAAAACATAATAATAAATAAAAAAGTAAGGACTACAATAGAAATTATTATGTAATTACTTATTTTTTTAACATTTTTTGTATTATTATTCATATTATATCACCATGGAGGAGATAGGGTTGGCCAAACGCTGCTATGTGGCAATAGACTTGGTACCTGTAGATCAGGGGGAGCCGTTGTTAAAAATGGAAAATAAGCCCATTGCCCTGAATATGTTAAATTTCCATTGAAATTGTATGCACGATTTGAATGTGCACCGAGTTCCCCATATATGCCTGTATCCCAGAAATCCCACCAGTTTCCTACTGAAACATCAAACTCAACATAGGGTATAGTAGTACCCTGACTTGAAATATGATCATTTGTAAATACAGCCCATGCTGCCACAACTACTGCTTCCAACGCAACTGCAACCGCTGCTACTTCCGGTGCAGCTATAAGGGCTGTATCCGTTGCTATTCCCGCATCAGTAGTTATAAGGCCAAGCATGATATAATAATTTCTCGCACCTATGGAACCATAAAAAGTATCCGAATCATAAAACACATATGCGTTTCCCCATCCATACGATTTATGATAAGTATGCGGATCGAAAGTGATCAATCTGGCATGGCTGCCGGTAATCATATACATTGAATTATTTGGTATCCATGTATTTTGATTGCTTTTATAAATAATAGATTTTATGTATACGCTATTTCCTGTTGTTTTAATATATTCATTGTAATTAGAACCTAAAATTTCAGTAATTTTATTCGTGTACTTATGTGCTATGCTAATGTTGCTTATTGAGAGCTGTGTGTATATTTTATTATTAACGGCTGCATAACTACCAGTAACCGGTTTCCCGCTTAATGACGGGCTTTTTGCTAAATTAACTGCCTTCCAATTTAAATCACCTTTTGCAAAATTGTTTTGTTCAAAATTATTGTATGTATTACCGTTCACAGCATAATTGCCAATGGCAAGTTGTGGCGATATTTTATTAACTGCTGCATTGCCATGAACTGTATGCATATTGTCTGCTGCAGGGACAAATGCAATCATTACAAATATTAGGGCTATTAATACACCTATTATTACCTTCTTTTTATTCATAATGATATTAATACATGAATATATATATATATTTCGGTAACAATATTAATATATAATATCTAGAATTGAGTTCCTTGTATAATGATTTTATCCATAACTCCATTATGGCAATGATCAGGGAATACTGTGAGTTCTTTGTGGGTCAATCCACCGTATATAGTATGTATATCCCTTTTCATATTCAAGTATAAAAATAATGTATATTGTGCAAATGCACCGATAATAAGCAAGGCTGTTGGAATATGGAAAGGGAGAGTGTGAACTGGTCTGGAGGTTATATGATATATGTTGGAATAGATATAGCTAAAAAGAAGTTTGATTATTGCATTATAAACAGTGAAATGAATTTAATAAAAGATTGTGTCCAGAATTATGTGTGTTTATAAAGGGTACCTCCTATTGAACATTTCTTTTATTTCATCATTGCATTTATAATATCCGTTCATCTTCCTGAATGCATGCTTTGAATTGTATTCTATTGATTTATAGTAAAATACCTTCATTGCTGAATCCTCATCAGGGAATGATGATATTGTTTTTACCCTTCTCCTTACCTCTCCATTAAATCGTTCAATAGCATTGGTAGATTTCAATGATCTCCATATACTGGAAGGATAATTATAGAATCTTAATAGCTTTCCCAGATTCTTTTCAGTATTGTATATTACCTTAGGATACTTGTTCTCCCATTTGTATTTAAAATCATTGAATTTTATAATAGCTTCTTCTTTATTATCACATTTAAACATCTTATTCGCATCTATTGTTATTTCATCAATATCTTTCTCCCTTACATTTGATTTTAATCCTCTTGCATAGTGTATTGTACACAATTGAAACTCTGATCGGGGATATATTTCCATTACTTCCTCATCCAGATTCTTTATTCCATCTGCTACAATTAACAATGGCTCTTTTAATCCTCTATTATACAGGTCTTCCAGTACATCCTTATATGTATTATGTGATTCTTTAACTGTTAAATAGAATCCCAGTAACTCATATTCTCCTGTTTCTTTAATTCCTAATGCAAATATAACAGGCTCTTTATCCACATTTCCCCTTCTTAAATAGAAGAATAATCCATCTAAAAATACTGCTATATACCTTTTATCCAGTGGCCTGTTAATAAACTTATAAACCTCTTCTATGGTTAAATCTGTTATTCTTGATACTGTGGATTTAGAATATTTATTTCCTAATATATCCTCCATTATACCTGCTATTCTCCTTGTAGATATGCCATTGGAATACATTGATACTATTAGGTCCTCCATTCCTATTGATCTGTTATAGGGTTCTATTACCTGTGTATGGAAATTGCTTTCCCTGTCTCTTGGTATGTTTAACTGTTTTATTTCACCATACTTTGTCTTTAGATCTCTCTTATATTTTCCATTCTTTATTCCTGGATTATTTTCTAAATATGCATTTAACTCTATTTCCATTAATTTCTCTATTCTTTCCTTTATTGCATTTCTCAATAATTTATCTATGTCTATGTTCTCAATATCCGATATGTTTATATCTGTATTTTCCATATTTTATTACCTCCCTGAACAAAAGAGGTATCCTTCTCTGTTATTTAATGATTGAATTCATTGATAACAGAGGGGTTTATATTTACACATAATTACATACACAACCAATAAAAAGGGGAATACTGATAAACAATAACTATGGCTTCAGTGAATTTCTAAAGATAATAAAGAATTATAGAAATATAAAAATAGGAATGGAATCAACAAGTATATACCATGTGAATTTATACAATTATTTAATAGAAAACAGTCGCAGTGCAATAATATTAAACTCTCTGGAGACAAAATTATTGAAGAGTTCAAGGATAAGGAAGAATAAGACAGATAAAATAGATGCAGAAGCAATAGCAAAATATATTATCATACGTAAAAACAATATAATTACCATGGATAAAAATACTGAGAATACTTACACAAATCTTAAGGAATACGTATACACATACATAAGAATAAACAGGAAAATAACAATGGCAAAGAACCAGTTAATAGTAGATATGGATCTATTATACCCCGGATTAACCGCGGTGGCCAATGTTAATTCCAAATATTTCATGGAAATAATAAGCAACATAGATCAAATCATTGAAAATAATTATAAAATAAAATATATCAGTGACAGTAAACACAGTGAAATAAGAAATATCTTAATAAACAGCAATACTAATAATGCAGTCAAATACGACATAGATATAAACATTGAAACACTGGAATTATTGAACAAGCAGTTAATGAAAACAAAAAATATCATAGAAGATGAGTATAATAGTATGGATTCCAAAATAAAGACAATTCCAGGAATAGGGACTATAACAGGTTCTATAATATTGTCATCTATAGGAGACATAAACAGGTTTGATTCTATTATAAAGCTAAGGGCCTATTCAGGTATGGATCCAGTGGTTAAACAATCTGGGGATTATAATATTACATCAAAAATATCAAAAAGGGGAAACCCGTTAATAAGGTATGCACTGTATTTATCAACTGTATCTGCTATTAGATTTAATCCAGTAATTAAAAGATATTACACAAGGAAGAAGAATGATGGCATGAAAGGAAATAAGCTATTAATTGCGTGTTCCAACAAATTACTGAATATCATATACTCCGTATTGAAGAATAATAAGGATTTTGAAGATCCTCTGAATAATATAAATTAAAAAATAATTAAAGAAAATACGTATTTTTGAATATCAATAGCGTAAGCTATAGAAGTTATGAATATTTATATGTAAAAAGTAAAATTAATATAGTATACTATATAAACATTATAATATAGAAAAAAGAGTTAAAGAAAAGGTGAAGTTAAACAATAAAAAAATAAAATACATAATCAAACAGAAAGAAAAAGGAGAATCATCTAAGAAATTAGCAATTATTTATGGAGTAACTGTAAGGTACATAAATAAGATCTATTTCAATTATTTAGAATATGGAAAAGAAGAATTATATAAAACAGGAAGAAAGAAAAAGAATATAGACAGCAATACAGAGGAATTAATAATTAACATAAGGGATAATTATCCTTTATCAGGGCCATTGCCGATAGAGAAATACCTTAAGGATAAGGGTATACAAATATCGCATAATATTATATACAGAATACTGTTAAAATACAATATGGTAAATGAGGATATTAATAAGAAGAACCAGAGAAAATACCTGAAGTATGAGAGGGAACATTCTAATTCACTATGGCATATGGACTGGACCAAGTACAGTGATAGTGAGAAATTGATAATAATAGAGGATGATGCTTCAAGGTTCATAGTAGGAATGGGAATATACAGTGAGGAAACTATTGATAATACAATAGAAACCTTGGAAATAGCTATAGATTTATATGGAAAGCCAGAAGAGATATTGACAGACCATGGAACACAGTTCTTTTCAAATGGTAAGAATGGAATACCCGGTGATAAGAACAAGTTCCAGGAATATTTAGATAACAATAATATAAAACATATAGTTGGAAGAATAGATCATCCACAGACTAATGGGAAACTGGAAAGATTAAACTACACAATTAAAAGGCTAAGGCCTTATTTCAGTACCTGGGATGAAGTTGTATATTACTACAATTATAAGAGAAGGCATATGTCATTATCCATAGATGACAGGCCTGTTGTAACACCAGCTATGGCATATGAAGAAAAGGGAGGTAAGTTAAATGTTAAAGAACAATAAATATATAAGGGAACTAATTTCGGGATATCACAGTAACAATATTAATAAATAATTTACTATTTAATAATTTACCGGTCAATTTTTATAATTTTATTCAAAAAGAAAGGTATATTGAGCGATAGTCATAGAAAATTTTATGGTCTGCTATTATGTGCTAAATTAATCTGTTACCTAAATTTGTCTTCTAAAAAAACAAATTATGTATGAAATTGTTTTATTAGAAAACAATTTTATATTATTGTTGTATTGCATACATATGGAAGGCAGCAAATTAGCTTTCAGAAAAGTGATATCAGAATGGTTACTTGCGAGTGTACCTGAAGCACATAAAAGAAATATTAATGTGTCAATGGATTCAAATAAAATTATCACAATTATAGGCCCGAGAAGATCAGGAAAAACCTATTTTTTGTATTATTTAATCAATGAATTATTGAAAACAGAACCTAAAAACAATATATTATACATAAATTTTGAGGACGAAAGATTGATGAATGTAACAATTTCAGACATGGATAATATAATTCCTTTGTTCATTGAACTTGCAAACCCCTCAAAAGATAAAAAAATATACCTGTTCTTTGATGAGATACAGAATATAAAATTCTGGGAAAAATATATAAGAAGAGTTTATGACACATCAAAATACAAAATTTTTATCTCGGGGTCATCTTCTAAATTATTAAGCAGGGAAATTTCCACTTCATTAAGAGGGAGAAATATTGAGTATACTATAATGCCACTGAGTTTTCAGGAATATTTAGAATTTAATAGAATGGAATATTCAAATTTAGCAGGATACACCGATCAGCGAGGATATATACTGTCAGAACTCAATAATTATTTTAAATATGGAGGTTATCCCGAGGTTGCCCTTGAGAAAAATGATAATAATAAATTAATGATATTGAAATCATATTACAATACAATATTTTCCATGGATATGGCTGAACATTTTAATATCTCTGAGGTGAATGTTCTTGATGCATTTATGAAGTATTCAGTATCTATATATTCTAAATATTTCAGCATATCAAAGATTTACAATACATTTAAGTCTGTAGGTTATAAAATCAGCAAAAATAAATTACTGGAATTTTTATATGATTCCCGGGAAATATTTTTTCTGTTTAGCCTGAATATATACACCAGATCTGAAAACAAAAAAATGTCATATAACAAGAAGATATATTCAGTTGACCCTGGTATTATATACGCACTGAAAAATGAAATGTCCATAACAAGATTGATGAAAAATATAGTTTTTCTGGAACTTAATCATAGATGTATTGAAAACAATCTGGATGTTTCGTACTGGAAGGAATATGGAAAAGCAAATGGAAAAGAGGTTGATTTTGTAGTATCAGATTCCTTAAAAATTGTAGAATTAATACAGGTTACATACGCTTCAGACGCAAGTGAAATTGACAAAAGAGAAATATCTGCATTATTATCAGCTGCAAAATACTTTGAAGCGCATAAATTATCAATTATCACATGGGATTTTAAAGGCGTTATAATAGAAAACAATGAAAAAATAATATTCGTTCCTTTATGGGAATGGCTGCTTAATTTGAATTAACAATAAAATTTTTAGAATTAAAAATATTGCAAAGATAGTTAGCCAAGGTTTTAGCGGCAAAATCCAGATTTTTCCCTGATAAGGCTGAGAAACTCTTCTGTATCCATCATGCTGGTAATTGCTCCTATATCACCTGTGGAGGGACGGTCAGAATCAAGAGGTCTGACTATTTCCCTGATTTTCTTATATATTGAGAGAGTTGCCGGGGAAGGCTCATGCTTTCTGAATTCCAGTGATTGGGCTCCAAGAAGGTATTCTATTGCTATTATAGACTTCACATTTTTGTTAATTTCAATAAGTTTCAATGCTGCATTGGTTCCCATGCTTACATGGTCTTCCTGGTTGGCTGAGGTAGGAATTGTATCAGCGGAATTCGGGTGTACAAGCGTTTTGTTTACATTGCACAGGGCTGCTGCTGTGTACTGCGGGATCATATAGCCGGAATTCAGTCCATAATCCTTTACAAGAAATGGAGGCAGCCCGCTCAAATTTGTATCCACAATCCTTGCCAGGCGCCTTTCTACCATATTACCAAAATCCGTCATGGCGATTGCTACAAAATCGGAAACCATAGCTACAGGCTCCCCGTGGAAATTTCCCGTGGAAATGTATTCATTCCCCAGCAATAATGGGTTATCTGTTGCGGAATTTATTTCTGTTGTTAAAACCTTTCTGGCGTACTGGAGTGTATCCCACACGGCACCGTAAACCTGGGGAGTACACCTCAGAGAGTATGCATCCTGTACCTTGCTTTTATTTGCATTTTCTATAATCATGCTGCCATTGAATAGTTTCCTGAAGGCTTTTCCTATCATTTGCTGGCCTTCATGTGGACGGGATGCCAGTGCCCATTCTGTGAAAGCCTTATCAGTTCCGGATAAACCTTCAAATGCCAGTGCAAATGATCCAAGGGCTTCAGAAACAAGTTTCTCTGATCTTTTTATTTCCAGAGCCAGTATGCCGCATATCACAGATGTGCCATTTATCAGTGCAACGCCTTCTTTTTCACCATAACTGTATGGTTCTTTTCCAAGTGATTTGAATACCGTACCTGCATTCTGGATTTTTCCTTTGTAGAATACGTCACCTTCACCCATAAGTGCAAGGCCAATATGGGCCAGTGGTGCGAGGTCCCCACTTGCCCCCACAGAACCGTACCTGGGAACAGCGGGAATTATATTATTGTTCAACATGAATAGCAGAAAATCAATCATATTCTCCGATACACCGGAATAACCCTTCACCAGTGTGTTTGCCCTTACCAGCATAATAGCCCTTACAGTTTCAATATCCAGTGGTTCCCCTATCCCTGAAGAATGGCTACGTATAAGGTTTGTCTGAAGCTGTACTATATTTTTCCTGTCCACATTTACATTAAGGAGTGATCCGAATCCGGTATTAACACCATATACAGGCTTGCCGGAATCCAGTATTTTCATCAATGATTTTTTTGAATACTGTATCTGCTTTATTGCAGACTCAGCTATGCCTACTTTTTCGCTGCCACTTGCAACAGCATTGACATCCTCTATACTCAAATTGTTACCGTCAATGTAAATCATAATGTTTACAATGCTAAATTATATATTAAACTACGCCAGATGACGTAATAGTTAATTTATTCACTGTGGACAAGTTTCCCTTCCCCGAAAACCATTGCAGGATATGCGTCCAGTTCAAATGGGTCTTTATTCCAGATGCTAAACGATGCGAGTTTTCCGGGCTCAACTGTCCCAAGATTATCGAGCCCGAGTATTTGAGCAGGCCTTGATGAAACATATGATATGCACTGTTCCTTTGATGCACCGAATCTCATGAAATGCCTTGTTGTAAGGAAAAGGTTCCGCTGCAATATTACAGGATGATCCGAAATAAGGGCAAAACGTACACCTGACTTCTTCACCAGTTCGGCGTTTCTCCACGTTTCGTGCTTCAGTTCTACCTTATATGGATGTGAATCCAGAGGACCATATACCAGGGAAAGGTCTCTTTTCTTGATTTCCTCGAATATTTTCTCACTGTGGAAATCCATTCCATGGTTGATTATGGGCTTTATTCCAAACTGGTCAACAAGTGACATCAGGAATAATGCATCATCTTCCTTATGGAGATGGCACATTATTTTATATTCACCACTTATTAATTTTATGAAAAATTCTGTTTTCGGGTCTATTTCATCTATAGTTTTCTTTCCATTGCTCATAAGATTCGCAGCTTTCTGTGCTGCTAAAAAGTTTTCCCTTATTATGGCTGCAACGCCCATTCTTGTAGTTGGCCTTGTGCCTTTCCATTCCGTGGTGCTTCTGGGATTGTATCCAAGTGCCATCTTAACGCCTATATCACTGACAAAAGCATCCTTTGTATTCTTTTCAAAATTCCTTATCAGGGAACCCATGCCACCTAGAATGTTCCCGCTCCCGGGCAAAACAACGGAATATATCACATTGCTTTCAACAGATTCTGTGAACGCGTGATCATCCATGTATACTCCATCAATGGCCCTGGCAAGTGGAAGCATAGAATCCAGCTTATCATTTGCTTCACTCTCATATGGCGGCTCACCTGCCCTGTCCAGCCCTATATGACTGTGCGGGTCAATGAATGCAGGTGTTACAACGCCTTCACCTATGATTTCTCCATAGGGCTTTGTTTCAGTAACCTCTGTGATTGTATTGCCTTCAAAACAAACATAAACATTCTTCTGTTTTTTATTTCCATCATAAAGCACATTTGCCTTAACTGCCTTCATAGTAGAATATATGCAAATGCAATTTAAATTTAATCCATTGTTTTCATTTCATGCTTGCTCATAAATTTTAAATAACCATACCTGATATATTTTACATGAGTTTTGACCTTATACTGGATGATGGAAATGTATTTTTACATGGCGGATTAAAAAGGACATCCATAGGAATTATTAACGGAAAGATAGCAGTTATAGGCAACTTAAATGATTTCAAGGGCAATACAAAGAGAATTAACTTATCCGGAAAACTGGTTATTCCCGGTGGTGTTGACCCGCATACACACATAGAAGGCTATTCCAGTGCCGGAACAATAAAGAATGGCACAGAATCAGCAGCTATAGGCGGCACAACAACAGTGCTGGATTTTTCACAGGCAACTAAAAATGAGGATACGGTGGCTGCAGCTGCTTCTAAAATAAAGAGGTTTTCCGATAGCAGTTCACTGGATTTTACCATAAAGCCCATGATGGTAACAGAAGATTTCCAATCTATAGAGAGGCTTGAATTAATATTTTCACAGTTATCCAAACTCGGGATAATGGCTGTCAAAATTTTCACCACATACAAGAATCTCGGGAGGTACGCTAATAATTATCAGATTCTGCAGGGAATGAACACTGCTAAAAAGTATGGCATAATGGTTCAGATTCATGCAGAAAATAATGATTTCCTTGAAGGAAATATGGAAGCTCTTTTAGCGCAGGGAAAAACTGACCCTAAATACCATGCCATAAGCAAACCGCCGGTGAGCGAGGACGTTGCCGTTGCTGATTCAGCTGTGATGGCAGGAGATTCCGGTGCAAAGGTATACTGTGTCCATCTTTCAACAAAAACATCGCCTGAAATTATAGACAGTGCAAGAAAGCATGGCGTGAATATATATGGAGAGACCTGCCCTCAATATTTAATCCTGGATGATAGCTTCCTTGATAGGGAAGATGGCAATTTATACCTCTGCAGCCCCCCATTGAGAAAAAAAGAGGATATTAATGCAATGTGGAATGCCATATCATCAGGAAAAATACAGGCAGTGGGTTCAGACCATGTGCCATTCCTGGCATATCAGAAAAAGAAAGGAATACCATTTAATAAGGTGCCAAATGGCATACCAGGCATAGAAACCAGATTGCCCCTACTATTTTCCGAAGGCGTGCAGAAAGGGCGCATAACACTTGAAAAGTTTGTTGATGTAATAAGCACATCCCCAGCGAAAATTTTCAATCTGTATCCTCAAAAAGGTACTATTTCAATAGGAAGCGATGCTGATTTAACTGTAATAGATACTGAACTTGAACACAGGCTAAGGGCTGAAGACCTGCATATGGGAACTGACATTGCCATATACAGCCACATGAAGACAAAGGGATGGCCTGTACTTACAATCTCTGGCGGAGAGATAGTTGCTGAGAATGATGTGTTCACAGGGAAAGGAAAGAAAGGCCATTTTCTGGGAAAGGAGGCGATTTAAACGAATAACATGGAAAGAATTAAGAAAATGCTGATTGAACAGGGATCAATAGGCAGGGAAAACGGAAAAGCAATATCAGAATATAAAGAATTAACTATAAATGACGGGGTAACCAGGCCAGCAGGAACGGATAGTGATAAAAGTACAAGGGATTATTTTGTTGACCTGTGTAAAAAGAACGGATTCGATCCATTTGTAGATATTTTCGGGAACATATTTGTTACGTTAAATGGAAGCAATCCTGATCTGGGAAAAATAATGATGGGTTCCCATCTGGATTCCGTTGTCCAGGGTGGAATGTTCGATGGAGCCATGGGGGTTTTCAGTGCTTTTGAAGTCCTTTTGAGGTTAAAGGAATCAGGATACAGAAACAACAGGGATATTGTTGCAGCAGCATTTACCGGCGAGGAGGGATCAGCATTCCATCAGCCTATGCTGGGAAGCAATGGTTTCACGGGAAAGATCAGCAAAGCAAATCTTTGGGCTTTGAAAAATAGGGATGGAGTTGATTTTAAATCAGCCATGCAGAGAATAGAATACCTTGGTGATTCTGAGTTCCCCGGGAAACCGGAATACTATCTTGAATACCATATCGAGCAGGGGCCTGTACTGGAAGAAAAGGGAAAGGAGATAGGCGTTGTAACTTCCATAACAGGGCAATGTGTGCTTTCTGTAGAAGTTAATGGCATACAGGGACATTCCGGGACTACACCAATGGAAATGAGAAGCGATGCACTGGTAAGGGCAGCCGGGATAATTGCCATGATAGATAAAATTGCAAGGGAAGCATCTAAGAAATACAACAACCATAGTGTAGGCACCGTTGGAGAATTATCGGTGGAACCTGGAAGGTTCAATGTAATTCCAGGCCATGTAGCAATGAAAATAGATTTGAGGAGTGAACACAGCGAAAGCCTTGCGTACATGAAGAAAAAAGTCCTGGAAGAACTTGAAACTAAAAGAAATGGCGTTAATATAAAGTACAGTATAGTTGCAGAGGTAGAGCCCTCTATAATGTCAGATAAGGTAATGGATGCAATAAGGGCTTCAATAAAGTCACTGGGATTTAGCAGCATGGAGATGCCAAGTGGTGCAGGGCATGATACCATACCTATGTCTAAAATAGCTGAGGCTGGGATGATATTTGTACCCAGTATAAAGGGCTTAAGCCATACACCGCTTGAATGGACAGATTTCAAAGATGTTGAAAATGGATTGGAAGTCCTATTAGGAGCTGTTAAAAATCTGGATAAAAACTAAGCATGGATTTATTAAACATATTTTATTCATAATTATATATTAGAAAACTAAATATATTAATATGATTATAATTGTTTATGAAGTATATCAAATATCTTGGGTTTTCAGCTATTGCTGCGGCATGGATAACTATTTTTGCAGCTATTAGTGTTAATCCGTGGTTTAGAATTCAAAAAAATGCATTAAGCGACCTGGGTGGAACAAATACTATTTCAAATTTTTTTCAGCATCAGGCTCCGGCAGACCCTTATATTTATAATGTAGGATTGATGGTAACAGGGCTGCTTATTGCATTATTTGCCATTGCGGCAATTGCAAACTCCAGGAATAGCATTGAGAATACAGGGTCTGCATTCTTCATAATTGCAGGGTTGTTTCTAGCGTTAATAGGAATATACCATGAGGGTACTTATCCCCATGACTTTGTTTCCATATGGTTTTTTATAATTGCTTCTATAGCATATGCTACAATCGGAATTTCACTGTTATTTACAAAATTCAGAAAAGTAGGAATTGCAATTTTGATTATTCTTCCAGTATCATGGGTCCTGTTTATTGAAATACCATGGCAATCTGTTGCCGAGGATGAAATATTCGGAGTTATTGTGATTGACATAATGGTTTTGCTCCACATTTATACATTCCAGAAATTGAAAAATAATAGATGAATTTTATTTGAGATTTGAAACACTGTGGATAATGTACATTATTTTTTGTAAATTGTAAATAGCCTTACTGACTGTTGATTTCCTCCATATTAATATATTTTCTTCCTGTTACATACTCTTCATTTGTGTCTATCATTATTGAGCCTGCCAATCTCATTGCAGAATCATCAGATGGAAATGCACCTATTTTCTTAGTCCTTCTTTTTATTTCTTCATTTAGCCTCTCTATAGTATTGGATACCCTTAGCCTTCTAAGTCCCTGTATATTCGTATTGAATGTTCTGTAGTTATACAATGAATCATAGTATCTGTCAAACATACTGGAACATTTATCTAATCCTCTATCAAAAAGCTTATCCTGCAGTACAGGGAGTATATCAGGATTATCAAGTGCCTGCTTTATAAGCAATGATATATCATTCCATTGCTGCTTTCCCATTAATTTCCTTAAGTTCCTCATAAAGTGTACATGGCAGTATTGCCATGATGATCCTGGAAATGATTGTTTAACTGCTTCCCTTATACCCTTATTGCCATCTGATATTACCAGTTCAACACCATTTAATCCCCTATCCTCAAGATCATCAAAGAATAGTTCCCACTCTATTTCAGTTTCAGAATCATATATACTTGCTCCTAATATCTCCCTATATCCATCACTGTTAATTCCTACACAGATATATATGGCCTTATTCCTGTATCTTCCATTATCCCTTATTTTAAGGTATGTTCCATCTATGTATATGAATTTATAAACTCCATCTATCTTCCTTTCAAGGAATTCATTAACTGTTTTGTCAAGCCATGAGGATAATGATGACACATAGGATGGTGATACCTGCACATCTAAGGATTTTATTACTTTATTAACGCTTCTTGTAGAAACTCCACTTAAGTATGATTCCAGTATTATGGATTCTACAGCTCTCTCTACCCTTGAATAATTGTCAAATACAGCTGTATGGAATGATGTTTCCCTGAACTGTGGCTTGTCTAATATAACCTTTCCATCTGTTGTCAATAATGATCTCTGTTTATACCCATTTCTATAGTCTTTCCTGTTACTATTTCTCTCATACCTGGATGCGTTGATCTGTTCCTCTGCTTCTTCATTCATGAGGTCATTAAGGAACCATTTCTTTAAATCCCTCATATTCTCCCTGTTCAATCCATAACTTTTTATCTTTTCTTTTAATACTTCTAATTGGTCTTGCACTTTTTTCACCCCAATCTAAATTGTGCAAGGCCATTTATAATTTACAGACAATTACTTACACTATCACTGTGATTTTCTTATAATTATAATGCATTGAGAAACCGGGTATATTAACTATGAAAATAGAAGTGAGCTACCTCATGCTAAAGCATAGAGGCTTCCTGCTTCATTGACCATGCTTAACTTCACATAGGGGCTTATATTAAGCCCTTCAAAGCCAGAGGCAATAATCTCCACAGGCGTTAATTCCCTATGCTCCATAGGTACATTTATATTTATATTATATTTCTTAAAATAACTATTTAATTTTTTATTTTTAATTTTTAATAATTCATTTAATTTTATTATTCCATAATAAATCATATTCAATGAAGAATTATAATCCCTATCAATTATAAAACCACAGTTATGGCATTGATATATCCTTTCATCTAATTTTATATCATATTTATTATGGCATTTAGAGCATTCCTTTGTGGTAGGAATAAAACGATCTATAAGTATAAGTGTTGATGCCTTATGTTTAAGTGCATCTATTATTCCACCTATGCCTGTAGATTCTATTTTCTTTCCGAATAGCCTTCGCCATCCGGATATATTGTCGTTCTGTGTTATTACTATATCATAATTGGATGTTAGATAATGGACTATTTTGTTAATAGTGTCTTTTCTTTTATCTGTTGTTTTAGCTTGTTCTCTGTTTAATCTGTTTTTAGTTTTATAATAATTCCTGGATTGTTTTTTACTGAGTTTATTCTTTGAACCTTCTGCATATTTAGCTTTCCTTGACAATGACCTTTGCAATCTTATTTCTTTTTTGGATTTTGGTATATTATAGTTTAATATTGATCCATTAGAGCATGTCAACTGGTTCTTTATTCCTAAGTCAAATGATATTATTTTTTGATTATTGACAGGTTTTTCTAAAATGTATTTATTTTTATACGCTGTTATGTTGATATAATAATTATTGTTATTATTGATTAACAATGCATTTGCCGGTTCATAATAGCATTCTAAATTATCCAGGCCATTTACTTTTAACAACTGCTTTATATTCTGTATTTTAATATAATTATTATTTATTATTTTATATGTTATAGTATATTGATTCAATGGTATTGATGTTATAAATGATTTAAATTTCAATTTTCCTATCTTAAATCCCTTTTCTTTTAATTTATGAAGACCTCTTATATTGTCTATTCCCCTGTTAATAATTTCCTCCTTCATCTGTGATGATAAATATTTCAATTCCCTTGTTTCATAATGGTCTTTAACATATACATTTACATTCTTTATTTTAGAATCTATATTAAAAATATCATTGTTGAATTCTTTGTTTATAACATAATTATATAGCCATTTAGCTTCTAAAAAGATTGTGTTTAATGCCTTTATAGTATTATTATTTAATTTATCATTGTCTATTTTTAGTTTAAGAATTATTACATCCTGTGTTTTTCTTCTTTCTTTTGTTATTCTTAATGAATTTTTAATTTTGTTTCTCTTTGCTTCTATCATACTTTCTTCTATTAATTTTATTATATCAATTTAATATATAAATTATTTCCATTTATTTCTTTATTTCCAGAAATTCATCCACATCGTAAACTCAGTGGCTTTCTTTCTGGTAGAATGATTTGTAAAATAAAGGCTTAAATCAATAGTACATAATATAGATAAGGCCCTGGTAATTTTGGCCGTCGTTACAGTTTATTTATAAATTTAATCTCAACACCTTTTGTCCCTATTATTTTTAGAAATTCCAATGTGCCGGTTCCTTCTGCCAGGACGATACTTGACCCGTTGGTTAGGGAAATTGAGTAGGATGTAACAGAGATGGTGTGACTGAGTAGATATGTAAATATTGCTATAACCACCACAAAGAAAAACACACCAATTGACAATCCAATATAGCCAAATGCGAGAAATAGCAACATGAGGAGAAACCCTACAATAATCAGAATAATGCGTAGAATATTTATACTTCGAAAACCACCACGCCCGGTTATTACATTCAAACTTGCAATAGAACTATAATCGACATCTTTTTCTTCCTTGCCATTAAACAAAACAAGTTTTGTTTCAGTTGCAATAATTTTTTTATTCCCATGTATATATTCTGCTAATACATCATTATATTGACCCTGTAAATTATCTGTTCCGGGTTGCATAATTCCACAATGAGGCTTTTGGTTATAAATTTTTAGGAAATGTTTTTTAGTATACTATTCCGAGAAATTATTTGAATTCATTGACAATGGGAATTTTAATTATGTATGGTAAATTGCAAATGTGCCTAGATTTTCAAATAATAAAAATTAGAGGGTAAACTTTCCAACTTCTTCAAGCATATCCGGTTTTTTAGCCCTGTAATAAAAATAGAGCACTATAATGAACACAAAGTATATGCCAGAAATATATGAGGCGTAGTTAAGTGGTGGCGCCGGGGCAGGGTATACAACGTATACAATAGCAACTACAAGAGCTATTGCTACTGCCCAGGGTATTATTAAATGCTGTATTATTCTCAAAGTTCCTTTTCTTCTATGGTAAACCCCAAGGCCGATTCCAGCTATTGCATGGTTTGAAAAACTGAAAATTGAGTTGCTTATTATAAGGAATAAGCTGGCTGTTAGAGGGCCGAGAATGAGGCCTGATACTATTGCTATGGTTATGCTCAGCAGGCCGGTGAATATAACAAGGTTCCCTGGCACTTTGTGTTTATTAATACTGGTGAAAACTTTTGGAAATAAGATTTTATCCCTTGCATATGCATAGGATGTTCTCACAGTGCTTGTCTCGAATGCAACCCCTGATGAATTAAAACTATTAATGATAAATAAGACAAATACTGCAGCAACCGCCAGGCCAAGATATTTTGTATAAACATAAATTCCAGGATCTGATAGGTTTGCATACTGGAACATATTGGTAACGCCGTAGACAACGGACTGGGCATAGGAACTAATTATTATAACTGCCCCTATTAACCCGGCAAGTATACCCAGTGCGAGGGGTATGTTTTTCTTTGGATTTTTAGTTTCCTCTGCTACCGGTACCACAGAATTCAACCCACCAAATGTAGCGATTCCAAGAATCATTTCAATTGCAATATCGGTATAGTTGAAATGCACTGCTGCAGCTGTGAATGGTACATATGAGTTATGCGGGCCGGCAATTACTATAAGGGCTATTGATGTCCCTATAAGAAATATAAATTCAGCAAGGCCAGTATAAAGAACGTATTTTAAGGACAGTTTAACACCGAAGAAATTCAAGACTGTTGTCTCTCCAATAATTATAATTGTTAATGGTATCCAGATCCATGGATATGCTGCAGCTAGTGATGGATCCAGTGCGTAAAGGAAGGCGGTTAATCCTAACATGGCGAATCCTGTATATCCAAGGAGGTAATAGTAATAATAGGAAATACCACCATAAAAAGACAGGAATTTGCCCCTGTCCCCGAAGGCTTTCCTGTGGAATGCTGCCCATGAATATGCGGATGCAACCTCCTTTGACCATTCATATGTCACCAGAGTCATGCCACAATAAATGATAAAGGCAAGAACTATAACAAGCGTCATTGAAGAGCCAACAGCCCCGGCAATTCCTACAAAAAATAAGGCAGTAACAGCAGCCGGGCCATTGGTTCCAAGCCCCTGGGCCAGTGCCTGCCACATGCTTAATGTATGGGTAGCAAGGCCGGATTTTGAATCCAGATTGTCCATCAGAATACAACTACAATTTATATATAAATTTATCGCAATATATATGGAACATGGAACACCTCAGATATTCTGATAGAATGTTATTATCATAGAAAGTTATACCCACAGATGGATGTTTATGAAGCCATAAAAAAAAGGAGAGATGTAAGGTCGTGGTTTTCTGATAAACACATAGACAATAGCAGCCTGGGAAGAATATTGAAAGCAGGAAATTATGCACCTTCGGTGGGATTATCACAGCCATGGAACTATATTTTAATCAGGGATATAGAAACGAGAAAGAAAATTAAGGCAGTTGTAGAAGAAAAGAGAATGGATTTTTATAATTCTCTCCCGGATGAAAAAAAGATAAAATTCCAAAATATAAAAATTGAAGGAATTTTAGAATCGGATCTTAATATGGCCGTAACATGCGATGTTTCCAGAAAAGGCCCCGACATACTGGGAAGGGCTACAATGCCGGAAATGTCGGAGTATAGTGTCGTGTTGTCAATAGAGAATATGTGGCTTGCTGCCAGAGCAGAGGGGATTGGAATGGGATGGATCAGTTTCATTGACCCTGATATGGTAAAGAAAATCTTGGGTATTCCTGAAAGTATTAAGCTTGTAGGATATCTTGCAGTGGGCTACCTTTCCGAAGACCATGATATACCGGAACTGGAGGAAAAGAAATGGGAAAAAAGGCTGGATGTTTCTAATTTTGTATACATGGACAAATGGGGAGAGAAGCCTGATCCAGAAACAATTGATAAACTGAAAAATTCATGGATTTGAGGAAAAATAATCATAAAGTATGCGGTATGTTAACCCGAACACGATATAATCCCTGAATTTATATGTTTCATTTTTATGCATAAGTTCTTCCCGCGTTGCCCAGAAATACTTTGAGATTTCATTGTCCGGATGTATTGCTGTTTCAGTGGAAAAACACTCATATGCCTCTACACTCACATTTCCATTCAAAGTATGGTATATTCCCAGTGACCTTTTAACAGTGATTGGCAGTCCTACCTCTTCCATGGTTTCCCTTATTGCTGCCTGTTCACAGCTTTCATTCCTTTCCCTGTGCCCTCCAGGAAGTGCCATCTGCCCTGACCATGGGTCTCCATCCTGTTCAGCCCGTTTTATTAACAGAAATTTATCACGGTTAAATATAAGGGCTACGGCTGCCATGCATTCCATAGATTATTATGAAAAATGTATATTTAACAGTATTCAAAAGGTGGAAATGCCCGGAGTAAGCCTCCTTCTGTTAGCCTTTCGGTTGGCAACATTCGACTATGCGTCTTACCTGAATCTAGCAGCTGTAGTCAACGATTCAATTTAGACTTGCTCCCTGCAGGGAGAGTTCTCATCAGCACTCCATGAAACGTCATTTTTTCAAATCATCCTTCACATGGAACCGTTTATTTCTTGTCTCTTAACCATGCCTCTCGGCATACCGGCTTTCACCGGTTGCAGCCAGCTGTGGAGGGGGGACTTTCCTCACCTTTCGGCGTCAGTTGCCCTCGGGCTTTTCCACCAGTTTATCGCTGCAAAAGATTTAAACTTATCAGGATTGCACGCATTCGCTATCGTATGTTGCATCATTGCGATATCCGAATATTTCCCGGAATACAAACAGTGTTATTACAATTCCCGAAAAAGAAGCAATGGCCACCACCAGGGTTGAGTACCCCATCCCTATGGCTGAAAACATAATGGGAAATATGGAAATAGATAGAAATGAAGGGAGCTGGTAAATGAAATTGGAGATGCCTACAGCTTTGCCCCTCATGTCTGAATCGGCAACCAGAGCCTGTGAAGTAGTTATTGGCTCATTATTCCAGTGGTTTCCCCATACAAATATCATCATGGATACCGGCAAAACAATATATATATTAAACAGAAGTGCCAATCCTGATATGACAAGCCCGGCAAACGATAGTGCAAAACCTGAATAACTTAATTTTCTCAGACCTATTTTAGGCAAAATCTTCGGGCCTAAATAGCCAGCAGGAATTCCTATAGAATAAATGCCGATAATGATAAAACGGTCATTAATTGCACCGGAGATTCCAAATTTCAATATTATATAAGGAATGAAAAAGGCAAATGTCCCGACCTCAATCCCGCTTGCGATTCCACAGCACCAGCTATACATAGATGTTCTCCACTGTACCCGGTTATGCCTTAATTTCCGGAAGAAATCAATGTAAGTAGCTTCTTTATTGCTAGCTTTCCATATATCTGATTCCGGTATTCTTTTATAGGACAGAAGAAGGAACAGTACTGGAATTATCTGGATCAGTATGGCAATTTTCCATATTGCTGTGGCTTTTAAGCCAGAAATTAGTAGAATTACCACGCTTCCATTTAAACCCAGTATAGCCACGCTCGCCATGAGTGTGTTATAAGCCCCTGTAACCTCACGGTGCCCGGGTTTTTCTGTCTCCATAATATATGAGTAAACGTTGGCAATATCTGCACCTGCAGGAATTCCTGCAAGAAACCGGAATATAACCAGCATTGTCAAATTAATTGAAAGTGCGGATAGTATTGCAGAGATGAGGAATAAAATGAGATTGAAAAAGAACAGTTTCCTCCTGCCAAAGCGGTCTACCATATACCCTCCAAGTACTGACCCGATAGATGCTCCTCCTATAGTTGCACCTGTAACAAGACCCAGCATCGTTGTTCCAAATCTTAAGCTGTGTTCCACAAATATGCTTATCATGGGGATAGAGAATATGTTCCATTCATCGATAAAAAGTGATGTTAGCATAATTTTTGATATGCCACTATTGCCTTGTGGATATTCGGTTTCCATGAAAGCTAAGTCAATAATGTTAAAAGAAAATGTGCAAAGGTGCATTTTGTGCACCGGTAGAAAATTTTTATATCTTTATCTTCCTGTATTTTACAAAGAATATAATATCATAGGAAAGCTTCAGGGCTCCACCGGCGAAAAACATAAAGGGTGGAAATACTGTCATCACAGCACCCACAATCCCGGGTCCGGGAATCAGGGCACCATTCCGCACTGCTGAAAATATAGAATTGCTATTTACCCGGTAATTCTCTTCAATAACAGTATTTATAAGGGTATCCCGAGCCGGCACATCCATCTGGCTTGTTGTCTGCCTGAGAAACAGGAATATTTCACTGATAGCAAGTACGTGTATAACAGGCACAAGCATTAAAAATATGTTGCTCACCGAATGTGTGTATACCATGGTCCTTATAAGACCTATTTTTGATGAAATTAAGGGAGAGATCAGAATAGATATTGTGGTTATAATATTGACTGCAACAAAAATCAAACCGGCTGTGCTCAGGGATATGTGGTATACGTATTTGAAATACAGTGAAATCATTGATACTGTTACCATGCCGCCGGCAAATGAGTCCATTGCAAAGAGGTATGATAGTGAAAACACCCTCTTTTTTGTTTCTACATCCAGATCCTTTCCCTTCATCCTTTTATGCTGCGGGAACCTTATAAATAGGTACAGTACAAACTGGCATAGTGCCACAAGTGTGAGTAAAAGGAATACTATCCTGTAATCGATGTTCACATAAAAGAATAGGAATAATGAAGCTATTATTGATGCCCCATAGGAAAAAAAGTTATAGAGTGAAAATGCCATTCTCTTGCTTTTCATATCCGTTTCATAATGAGCCATAGCATACTGTTCTATTGGCTGGTTCGGGCTTATGTCCCTGCCTGAAAGGGAAATTGAGCCAAGCATTAGGGAAAAGATAAAGACATAAAAATTCATGAATATAAAATTCAACAGCAGGGCTATGGCCAGTGCGGCGGAAATTGCATACATTTTGAGCCAGTTCTTAATATTCAATGCGGGAAATACGTAAATTATCAGTGTTGAGAATGCAATGCTGAATAATACTATGATTCCAACATCAAAAACATTTACAAATTTTGACAGGTAGAAAGGGGTTATAACTGCTAGCATCGATAGTATAAATGACCTCGATGCCTTTGAAACTGAAATAAAATAACTCTGGGCCTTCATATAAATCGTTAATGGTTAGTTCAATTCACCCATACGGTTTTTATATTCGTAAACTCAAGTATTCCATATCTGGATAGTTCACGTCCGATTCCGCTTTTCTTCGTCCCGCCAAATGGCAATCTCGGGTCGGAAGCAACAATTTTATTGATTGATACTGTACCTGATTCTATGTATGGAACAAGTTTTTCTGCATTATCCGGGTCTCCCCATATTGAGCATCCGAGCCCGTATGGAGTATCATTTGCAAGTTTTATTGCTTCTTCTATATTCCTGAACCTGCTCAACATTGCAACAGGCCCGAAAACCTCTTCCCCATAATCTTTATCCATTTTTACCAGTGCTGGCCTTATTACATTTCCAAAGTTATCCCCGGTAGAGATTACAGTTCCCATAGATTTCAATTCCTTAAGTTGCTTTGTTATTATATCTTTCTGTGATACAGAGGATAGTGGGCCAATATATGTGTCTTTATCCAGCTGGTCTCCCACTTTTACCCTGCTATATTCCTCCAGCATTCTTCTGGAAAATTCATCGTATATAGAATCATTTATAAGGAATCTTTTAGAGGCAATGCAACTCTGGCCATTATTCTGCAGTCTCGCGTAAACGGAGTTTTTTACTGCTTCATCTATATTTGAAGAATCCAGGACAATATAGGGATCTGAACCACCCAGTTCCATTACAAATTTCTTTATGTTTTTTCCTGCTTCAGCAGCTATTATAGACCCTGCAGCTGTAGACCCTGTAAATGAAACACCGTCTGAGAATTTAATGGCATCATCTATTATTTTGCCTGTTGTTATTGTAGACCTAAATGTATCAAGATTAAACAACTCCTGGATTTTCAAAGAAGACCCGCTTACTATGGAAGCGTGCTTGAGAAGAACAGCGTTCCCTGCCAGCAATGCGGGAATTGCAGCTCTTGCCACCTGCCATAATGGGAAGTTCCATGGCATTATTATGATTATAACCCCAAGTGGGTCAAATCTTATATAGGATTTTTTTGCCTCTGTATGTACATATTCATTTTCCAGGGACTTTTCGCCATTTTCAATGTAATAATCAAAGAGCCTGAGTGTTTTCTGTACTTCTGCAATGCTCTGGCTTATAGGTTTTCCCATCTCGGATGACATCAATGTTGCAAGGCTTTCAGCATTTTTTTCAAAATTTTTCTTTGATTCTTTCAGCATGTCAATTCTTTTATCAATATCTACCCTCCATTTGAGCTGGTTTTCCTTTAGAGTTCTCATAGTCTCCTTAACATCTTCAATGCTAGCTACATCATACCTGCCAAGTTCTTTTTCTGTAAAAGGGTTAAATGTTGATATTTCCATATATAAAAATGGATATTGATTACTTTACCTTTTTGGTGCCGGCACATGACATTATTTTGTCGGCAGCTATATTTGATTATTACACTAAGTAATAATACTGCAAAATTAATTATAAAAGTATTTCATTACACACCATGATTGGAGCTATTCTTGCAGGAGGGTATGGCAAACGGCTGAAACCTATAACAGACCATATACCCAAGGCACTGGTGGAAATTAAGGATAATTATACCATAATGGACAGGCAGCTTTTTGATTTTAAAAATATAGGAATCACTGATGTTTATATCCTTTCCGGATACCTGAGCGAGGTTATAGAAGAACGTTATAAAAATTATAAAGATATGAATATCCATTATCTCAGGGAAGACAAACCTATGGGAACTTTATTTTCACTCTCAAACCTCATGAAAAATATAAATGAGGACGCCATAGTAAGAAATGGAGATACTGTTACCGACATAAATTTCAGGAGCTTTGTGGAGTTTTCGAAATCGAGGGCTTATGATGTAATAATGTATGTAACTAAAATGCAGAGCCCTTACGGGATAGTAGAATTTTCAGGGGACAAGGTTGACAATTTCAGGGAAAAGCCTGAACTTAACCATTATATCAATGCAGGATTATACTATATAAAAAAATCTGCATTTGAGACATTTTTCAGAAAATATATGGAAAAGGATATTGAAAAAAGTGTTTTTCCGTACCTTGTAAACAATAACAGGATGGGTGTGTACTGCGAGGACGCCCTCTGGTTTGGCATAGACAGTGAAAAGGATTTAGGAACCATAAAAGAATTATACAAAGGCAGGGAAGACACATCATATGGATATTTGAAAACATTATATTTTGATAAGAGTAAAAGTATAGTCGAGTACTATATCAGATCCGGTGAAAACGTTGAAATTCAAGCTGGAAAAATATTGAAAATAGATTCCGGGACAGGCTATATTGAGAATGACACAGATCAAAAATATTCTAAGGGGCAGGTAATAAGAACTGGGGATACCACATTATTGTATGCATATGAGAATACAATAATGGAAGAGATATCCATATAAAAATATATTAGAAATCGACCATCATACTATATAAAGTATATTCATAATATTTAATAACATGTTATTAATGATATTGGCATGACAGTTAGCAGGGAAGAATTGTTTAAAGCCATTGACAACATTTATGGTAGAAAAGGAATGTCTAAAAAAGATTCAGAAGATCTCTGCGACTTTATCCTTTCTTTTTTTGGATATGAAGATTATATAATAGACAATGTTCTTTCGGCTGCTGAAAGGGATGTTTTTTACAATCTTGAGGAATATGGAATAGTAACAACCCACAGGGAGGAAATTAATATAGTGCATGGAAAGGCATGGCGTATCAACCAGTGGTACCTGGACAAAGCCAAAATAAATAGGCTGGCAAAAGAAGAAAAAAAGGAAGATTCCGAAAAAAATATATACGATTCAATATTCAAAAACATGTAAATGGTAATTTTTATACTTTATTTTAGAGTTATTAATATAGCATTTTCTTATTGACAGCAACTTTAATATGTAAATCTATTATGTAAAATTAGTGTGAATGCTATGAAAGCCATATAAAAAATAATCTATACTAATAATCAATCTATATTTATCTATATGAAACTGAATATACATACTATATGCTATTGATTTCACACGAAGAATTCATAGTATTTTCTGATCATTGACATACTGGAATGATAGTTAACATTATTATACAAGGAACTTAATTCTCGATATGATACACTTATGACCTTAAGCAAAGTTTTAAATATAGCACAATGTTACATTTTATATGGAACCAAAATATTTAATAGGGCTTCAGAACAAAAAAAGTATGAGGGATTATGCTAATAAGAGCTTTGGATTCTTTATTCTTCTTGTACTTGTAAGTGCTTTTCCGGTTTTTGTTATGCTATTCGATGCTGTAGCATATTCTTTCGGGTCACCGTTTATAATAAGCTATTTACATGCCCCTGCATATTTCATTGGCATAATGCTTTCTTCATATGCTGGTGGAATAGCATTATTTAGCTTCATAGGTGGATACCTTTTTGATAAAATAAATGTTAAATTGGTTCTAATTATAGCTATTCTACTGTTTTCAGTATTCAGTGTAGCTACCGGGTTTGTTACAAACCTTTATGAGCTTTTCATTTTCAGGTTTCTGGTAGGTGCGGGCATCGGTACATTCCAGCCAGTTGGCATAACAATGTTAAGCGATTTATTCTATTCCACTAAAGGAAAGGCTGTTGGTGTATACACTGTCTTCTTTTCAGCAGGAGAAGTAGTAGCACCATTAGTTTTCCCTATATTTCTGCCGGCCTTTAAGATACCTTTTGAAATATCTGGTATACTATCAGCTATTGCCATAATTCTTGTTATGCTCTTCGTACCTAATGTATATAAAAAGAAAGATAGGGTAAAAGTATTTATAAAACAATTATTGAATAGAAACTCCATAATACTACTCATCGCCATGTTTGTATTTGGAATTGCGGTATTCGCGGGTTTTGATACATATTATTCCTCTTATTTAATACATTATGTACATCTCGGCAGCACATTAGCTGGAATTGTGTATGCTTTTGGGGGTGTTGGGGGGGTAATACTTTCATTTCCCATTGGCATGTTCGGCGATAGAACAAATCGTAGATTTGGTATGATATTGAGTGGTATTTTATTTGTAATAGGCTCTCTGGGCATGTTTTATTTTGCAAGGACTGCACTTACTCAAGGAATATTTGTTTTTATTTTTGGAGCGGGATTCGGGACTTTTGAGAATATAGCAGTGGCTTTTGGTCAGGATTACACCCCAGATACCACCGCAGGAATGATTGGTGGAGCGGTAATGGGTGTATACAACATAGGAGCCATAGTAGGTGGTCCTCTATTTGGATATGTTCTATCTATAGGAGGTTACCTTGAGGCAGGAGTTCTTACAGTAATTGTGCCATCTATAATACTGCTAATTGTGATTACCTTTACAAAAAGACCGGTTTACAAGAAAGATATGCCCCTAAAACCGGATTATATTAAGTAATATAATATTTATAATTATATTAAATAATTTTGTTGTAACTAATATATCATACAGAATTCTAATATTTATACCTAATAATCTGCAATTTAACATAGTGTAAATTATTTCTGCATAATAAATAATTTTTATTAATAGACTTATCCAATTGTTATCAGCAGTTTCATATTTCATATGTTCTCCTGAATATTGTATCTATTGTATTGTAATTCCTTGCATATATCTTTTGATACATTTTATGTGCTGCTGAATTTCTTATTGTATTTACAACATCATTTGAACAGCATCTCGACAAAATATGTATTTTAAACTTTTATCAGTTAACTTTACTTTTCCATTAATTCTTCTGTATATCATGGCGTTTATATTGGAACTCAATTCGTGATATGATAACAATTATAGTCTTCCTGTTGTTCCTTTCACAGCCCATCCAAGCTGGTTTTTATCGTATGGACCCATAGTATGGACTTGCATTTTTTCAATAATATCCTCATTTATTTCGAAACCAAGGCCAGGGATATTATCCACAATTTCAAAATATCCATTATTTAATCTGAAATTGCTCTTTTTTATTATAGATTTTTTCCAGTCTGGCCAGAATTTTTCAAAGCTTTCCTGTATGAGGAAATTAGGAATTGTAAAATCCAAATTTAAGGATGCCTGGTTCTGTACAGGTCCATATGCATTATGGTATGCCACTTCAACACCGAAAGTCCTTGCCATGCCGGCTGCCTGGTGACCTTCCATAAGGCCAGTGAAATTGGAAATATCGGGTTGTATTACATCCACAAGATCGTCCTTTAAGTATGTCATGAGGATGTTCTTATTAAGTATTCTCTCACCGAGAGCTACCTTGACATTTGTATGTTTTCTGAATCTTTTTAATCCTTCAATCTGATCTGGATGCACAGGCTCTTCCATGAAGAAAAGATTGTATTTTTCCAATCTATTTGCTGCTGCAATGGCAGAATTTGCATTAAACCTTCCATGGCATTCCAGCAATATATCAAGGTCTGGATATTTGCCCCTTATTTGCTTTATTATATCCTCGGCGTTATCCAGATGTTTTTTGTCAAGGTTGTCAAAGGCGTCCATGAACGGATCGAATTTAACTGCGCCAAAGCCCAGTGAATGCGTTATTTCTATTTTTTTAAAATAATCATCTGCCGTTACACAATTATCGTACCACCCATTTGCATATGCCCGTACTTTTTCATTAACTTTGCCACCAAATATTTTATACACTGGCAAATTATTAATCTTCCCAAAGATATCCCAGGATGCCATCTCTATTGCACTCAGGGCAGCAGTTGTCTGCATGGAAATAGAGAGCCAGTATTCTTCCCTGTACACACGTTCAATATTTTTACTTATATCCGTTACCTCTTCTCCTATAAATTTTCTTGCTACTTCCTTTATCTCCTCATAAACTGAAAGTGCCATCAGTTCAGTTGGAGCTTCCCCCCAGCCTTCGTAACCATCGTCCGTAACAACTTTAACTAAAAGAAGTAGAGATCCCCACGGGCTCGATGAATTGCCTGTAGGCTCTCCAATTTCTATTACTTCAATATCCTTGATTTTTGACATAAGTATATATATAGAAAATTTATTTAAATTTTCGGTGAAATTAAGGTTTGCCGTATTATTAATGGATAACTCCCCTCAATTTTAATGCGTTATATGTCCCCCTCGTTTTAAACTAATTTATGTTTTATAAAGTGTCTTATATTTTCGAAGATAGCGATTTTCATTATCTCTTTAGGTTTTTCTTTAATTCCCCTGTTTAATATTACAATAATGTTATATGCAATGGTCTTTAATCTCATTGCAGTATTATAGTTTCTGTTCCTTGTGTACCCTACATTTTCTGTGGTCTGTCCCATAGTTACATACATATTCCTGTCAATATGATTCGGTACATTCCTGTTGTAACCTTTATGACCATTCACTTCGCTTGGCTTTTTCTTAATTTTATCTCTGCATTAATTCTTTACCTCTATCGTATACTCGCATGCTTTTCCATTCTTGACACCTACATTTTCAGGATGCCTTACATTATATTAATCAAATTCTATCTTCAGCTTTTTATAACCATTTTTAATTCCATTATTGTTATTTTGCAATTTACTTACATTTTCCTGCAATTTATTGTTGTTATTTTTCAGTTCATTAGTGTCATTTTGTAATTCATTAATAATTTTATTATTATTTTCTAATTCCCACTTTAGCTCATCTATTATAGTATCCTTATCGAGACCTTTTACAGGTTCCTGTTTCACGTTATTATTATGATATAATGCTTATAGAAATATTTTCTCATTGATATTATTGTTTTATACATACTTCAAATCACTGAACTCTTACAACAATAACTACAAAATTTTGTATTTCCGAAAAACTTCAGAAACTTTCACTCCATGAAGAATTTCATCCCTGACCTTATTTTCACCATCAACTTTGTCAAGTGCTGCCTGGATGACATTTTTTTCTATTTCCCGAGGTACAACCACGACTCCGTCCACATCACCGAAAATTAAATCTCCAGAGTTTACCTTAACACCGCCGCATTCTATTGGAACATCATAATCAATGACATCATTTCTACCTAAAGAATCTGTAGGTCTGAAACCAACAGAAAAGACAGGGAAGTCTAATTTAATAATCTTTTTGGTATCTCTAGATAACCCATCTATAACTGCCCCTCTACCTCCTGCAACTTTGGTCGCAGTGGACATCAATTCTCCCCAAAATGCTGATCTTTTGGAGCCACTTACCGATGCAACAAATACATCGCCTTGGCGAATGCTGTCCAGCACTTCAATTTGTTTGAAGTAGTGTTTCTCAGGAATATGATAAACATCAGCAGCAAGAACGGTTTTCGCTCTTCCAACTACTATCATGTTCTCGTTTAAAGGGCGAATTTCTGGAGACATTGTCTGTTCCCTAAATCCAAAGGAATCTAGTGAATCAGATATAACTGCAGAATACAATTTTGATTTTAAATCCTCATAATATTTATTTGATGTATTATCCATCTATTTCAACTCCACTATAATTAAGGAGGATTTTCTCCTTATTCAAATACTGTTTCCCCGGGCTTTGCGTACTTTCTAATTGTATCTTCATTCAATGTAAGGCCAATGCCTGGCTTATCCGGAATCTTGACAAAACCATTCTGGATAATGTGTGATTCATTGACAATATCGTTCCAGAAGGGGACATCAGATGCGTGCCACTCCAGCACAAGAAAATTGGGGATTGCCGCACTGAGATGGACAGATGCCATGGTGCCGATGGGACTGGAAATGTTATGCGGGGCAACAGGCATATAATAGCTGTCTGCCATTTCCGCAATTCTCCTTGCCTCTGACAACCCACCAGTCTTTTGGAAATCGGGGGCAACAATTGATACAGCCTGTTTTTCGATTATTTCCCTAAATCCATATCGACCATACAGGTTTTCACCACTTAAAATCGGAACAGGGCTTCTGTCAGTAACGTAACGCATTGCATCAATGTTTTCTGGTGGAATTGGGTCTTCCAGCCATAACAATTTATAGGGCGCTAAAGCATTGGCAAGCCGAATAGAAGCATCGGGCGAAAATTTCCAGTGGCAGTCAGCAGCAATATCAATTCCCGACCCAACAGCATCTCTAACTCCCTTCATCAAGCTTGCCAGGTAATTGATTTCTTCATTCGACAGTGAGCTATTGTATTTGTCCCTGGAATAGGGATTGGGAACATCAAGATCGAACTTTAGTGCCGTAAATCCTTCTGCAACCATTTTCTTTGCTTTCTCAGCATATGCTTCTGGAGTATAATCGTCCAGAATTTCCGGACTGTATGTGCCTATATCCGGGCTCCACTGGCTTTTACTCCTGTCCCATGCAGGTTTGCGCGGTTGCAACAATGGGTCCAAACTCTCCAGGGCATCACCAGCATGGCAATCTGCATATATCTGTACTTTTTCCCTATAAGAACCCCCAAACAATTGCCACAGTGGTGCATCCAAATGCTTACCAATAATATCCCATAAGGCCGTTTCGATTCCTGTAATGGCATGAAAAATCAACCCTGACGAACCTGATGGGGAACCGGCATAGCGCATGTCTCGCACCAATGGTTCAATCTGCAGTGGGTCTTTGCCTATTAGAAGACTGCCGAATTCCTTAATTACTTTGGTCAACCCGGGTGAACAAAAAGCTTCGCCAATGCCTGTTAATCCAGAATCTGTTTCAACTTTAACAAATGTCCAATCAAAGTTTGCCTCTACAACAGCTGTTGTAACTTTTTTAATCTTCATCCATTACACCTCAATCCATGACAGATCAGCATTCACATTATAACATACTAGTTATCAGTATTTAACTATTATGTATGATCATATTGCGGACATTGACTGTATTAAATAAGGTTGAATATGTTATGGGGGGTATAGAAATTCTGAATTTGTAATACAATGACTCCAAATAACAATTGGCACGTACGTAAAATATATAAAAGCACAGCAATTCCCTATGTCTACATCATAACGGGGCAGGCATCCAATGTCTAGCATAAGCATGACATTATAGCAATTGTATTCTATTAGATAAATGGCTATGTTTTCTCATTCTCATTGAAGAACCTGAACTTCTTTACAGTTGTAAAAGAAATATAGAAGAGACTGCCAGATCTCTTACGGAAGGCAATAGCAGCAGAATCTTAAAAGTTTATAAACAGTGTTATGGCATACATTAACATGATAATAAGTGATAATGAAATAGTTGAAACTTACGTATAAGTTATATGATATCAATATACTTTCCAGAAAATTAGATCGGAATTAAGGGTTTCTGAAAGGGAAAAAGTCTCTGATGCTCCTGTTAATGATTATTACATACATGACCGGTACAATGCTTTCATAAGGTAGATAGAAGTATTCCTCCATGCAAAAAGGTTGTGTACAAAATTTTGTGTAAATATAAACCTCCTATTATCAATAAGTTTAATCATTAAATAACAGGAAAGGATATCTCTTTTGAGTACGGCGGTAATAACATATGGAGAATTTTTATCCCTTATTATATAATCTATTTTTCCCATTTAACTCATTCTAGGCTTATACTCATTTATTATATTTTTAGAGGGTACACATAGAAAATATTTACGGGACAATATACGCCTGAATTAAAATTTAAACCTTATATAATGGTTCTTTTCTATTTATAACATTCGATAAATTTTTAACTGCAACATATGCCATTTTATCTCTTGTTTCATATGTTGCACTTCCAAGGTGCGGGGTAACAACGATGTTGGGAAATGCAAGTAAAGGGTTTTTATTATCCACAGGCTCATTTTCAAAAACATCCAGTGCTGCACCTCCAATTATTTTTTCATTTAATGCTTTTACAAGGTCATTTTCATTGACAACTTTTCCCCTTGTGCCGTTAATTAGAAATGCGGTTTTTTTCATCTTTGATAATTTTTCATAATCCACGAAATGGAAGGTATCATTATTAAGATCTAAAGCTATTACAACATAATCTGAAAGTGAAAGTAGATCATCCAGATCAACGAAAGTTGCATTTACATCATGCCTGTGCCTGCTATAATAGATAATTTTCATATCAAAGCCTGAAGCTCTTTTTGCTATTGCTTTCCCGATTCTCCCCATGCCAATTATCCCAAGTGTTTTGCCATGTATTTCGCTTCCAAGCATAAATGTGGGATTCCATCCGGCTTTCCATTCATTTTTATGTATAAGGTTGTTCCCGGATACAATGTTTCTTGCTGCAGCAATCATGAGCCCAAATATCAGGTCCGCTGTAGCGTCTGTGAGCACTTCTGGAGTATTCGTAACAACTATTCCCTTTGATTTTGCGTATTCTACGTCTATATGGTCATAGCCAACACTGTATGTACTGATTACCTTCAGCTTTTTTGCCCTGTTTATTATCTCTTTATCTATTTTCTCATTAGATGTTATTAATATCCCATCTGCATTTTCTATATTATCTATTAGCCATTGCCTTATACTTCCATTATTGTTGTAAAATAATAATTCTATGTTCTTGTCTTTCTTCATTGTATTTAAATAGTTTCCTAGCAATTCATGCCTTACCAATACTTTATACATTTTTTTACATAAATTTATAATATATAAACTCAACGATCTGCAATTTGATAAAATACATGCAGGTTTCCAGTGTTTAACTGTTATGCATAACTATATTGCATTTAACATTATAATTTCCAGATTGTTTAACCACTGAATCCATACCTGAATATACCTTTAGCTTTATAAAAAGTTCACTGTCTATGAATGTATGCGTAAATTAAATATATGTTACTAGCATGCTATTTCAATGGTTTCTGGTAACTGGGAGAGAACTAATAAATGATATTAACCTATAAAATAAAACATGGAAGGGACTTTTCGGAAGAATTAAACAAAGCCAGGTTAATAGCAGAGTTTGCCATAAAAACAAAATCCATCACCTCCAGGGATGTAAAACAGTTCGGGTTAAAATCAGCCATTTCAAACCAGATATTAAGGAAATACTCCAGGAATTCAAAAGCAAAGGATGTACATAGTATAAAATTAACAGTGCCACATCAGGGAATAAAATGTAACCAGATAGATAGAACAATAAACATAACTCCTTTGAAGCTAACTTTAAACTATTATTTCAGGAATGATTTTGATAAAATAAGCCAGATTGAACTTGACAATAAATTTGCATATGTATCTATAAATATCCCTGATAATGATTTAATTGAACCCAATGGATACTTAGGTGTGGACAGGAATACAACAGGGCATATTGCTGTTGCTGGCAATCCTGAAACCGGGAAAATAATAAAGCTTGGAAAGGAAGCAGGGCATGTGCATAAGAAATATAAGAATATGAGGAAGAATCTGCAGAAGAAAGGGAAATACAGGAAAGCTAAGAGAATAAAGAACAGGGAAAGCAGAATAGTCAAAGATATTAACCATAAGGTAGCAAGAAAGATAGTGCAGGAAGCTAAGGATAATGGAATGGGAATAAAGCTCGAATATCTAAATGGAATAAGAAATGCAAAATCGGGCAGGAGTTTCAGGTATTCCCTGAATAGCTGGTCATTCTATGAGCTTAAAAATATGATAGAATATAAGGCCAGACTACTTGGAATACCTGTTGCCTATGTCGATCCATATAATACATCTAAAGAGTGTAGCAGATGTGGACAGATAGGCAACCGTTCAGGAAAATCATTTAAGTGCACCAATTGCGGGCACGTTGATCATGCTGATGCCAATGCTTCGTTCAACATAGCATTGCGTCCAGTATTTGAGGAAGGCATAGATCAATTGTACGTAGACAGAGATGCGTACAAAGGGAACACTGATATCCCTAAAGAGGCAACGTTAGGAACGATGGCGACCTTAGAACCCCACATGCTTTAGCTGTGGGAGTATGTCAGGTATTTATACACAGGCTGTTTTACCTTTTCCCTGCCGATTATTTTAATACTTTCAACTTTCATACGATCATGTTTATAATTATTGATAAGTATTAAACATATATCCGGATATGTTTATAGGACAATGAGGTACTAAAACTTTAGATATCCACGTATGGATATATTCCAATGCAAATATTAAATTGCATTTTTATTTTGCTCCCTTTGCAGATGATATTTATATTATTATAATATATTAATTTATGAAAGCCGTTATTATAACCATTGGAAATGAGATACTCAAAGGAAGGACAGTAAATACAAACTTTTCTGATATAGGGAAAATATTGACCTATGCCGGATATGATGTAATAAAAGGGATAATAGTGCCGGATAATCTGGAACAAATTGCAGGCGCATTCAAAGAGGCAGCCTCTATTGCAGATCTCATAGTTTCTTCCGGTGGATTGGGCCCAACCTACGATGATATGACATTAAAAGGGTTTTCCATGGCATTTAACCTGAAAATGGAGAGAAATGATAATGCAATGAATATGGTACTGAAAAAAGTACATACATTAACTCCGGAAAGGGAGAAAATGGGCATGATACCGGAAAATTCAATACCCATTGAAAACAAGGCAGGCACGGCACCGGGTATATATGAAAATATATCAGGAAAAGTATTCATTATCCTTCCAGGTGTACCCCGGGAAGTTGAAGCAATAATGAAGGAAGTGGAACAGAGGATCAGGATAAAAGATTTCCATTACGTGGACAGGTCAATAGACCTTCACGATGCAAAAGAAAGCCTTTTAGCCCCTTTGATCGCAAAACTAATGAAAGAATATGGGGATAGGGCATATATCAAGACCCACCCGAAACTGGATAATGGAAAACCGTGGGTTGAAGTAGAAGTTTCTGCCTCCGGAACTGATACTGATGAAGTGGAAAATTTTGTATCCAGAATTCTGGAAATTATAGAAAAAGAGGCTGGGAAAAATAACTATGAATAATATTTGAAATAAAATCTCCTAAAATAGAGCCGATAACTTAATCAGTGGAAATATTATTAACTATCATGAATAAAGATATGGCCAGGAAGCTTATAGCCATAGTTGCATCCAAGAAGGCAGACGGCTACAGCAAATCTGATTTTACCAACATTCTTTCATTTAAGAGAACACTGCTTCCCCCTGAGGATGTGGATAGATTTTTGCAGGTTTCCTTAGAATCCATGCTACTGGTTGAAAAAAACGGCAAATACGTGCCGAATTTCAGCACCGAAGGAGTTATAGTCCCGCTTGATTTTTCCATTGATGTTGATGAACTATTTTCTGAAGCCACTGAAAAGCCACTTATTGATAGAATGCTTGAGGCAGCGTCGGCTTCTGGAAAAATGACAAAGAAAGAGGCAATAATAAGGGCAAAAGACCTTCTATCTGGAATGCAGTTTATTGACTTTGAAACTGCAATAATTACAGTATTATCAGATAGCGGGATAGATGTAACGCCTTTTGTACAGGAAAAAGAGAACAGTTTCTGAATATTTAATAAATTATATTGAAAGCCTCAGGCACTGTGGAAGAGACCTTTATACCGGTGTTTGAGAACATTGACCTGCCACATTCAATGCCGGCATCCCTGAGCTTTAGCATACTCGATTCAATAGATTTTGTATCCTTTCCTGATATTCTTGCAAAATCCGCTATATCTGCAAAGTAAAGCGAAAGGTCATTCGTTTTGAGCCTTTCGATTGTTGAAAGAAATTGCTTATCCGGGTCTTCGGTATAATCCAGCTTTTGAGCTATATCTGAGTTGAGATTTCCAAGCCATAAAGGGCCTTCCCGGGAAGATGGATACACACCAGACAATCCGGAGTGCCTATCAAACATTCCCACCTGATCCAGCTGGGCATCTGCTTTACTGGATGAAGAAATGATCTGGAATATTATACGGTAATAATGTGAATGCCAGAGTGAGATCATGGGAATGGCTGCTTTGTCCAGGGCCGCAGCCCTCTTTACTATTTCCCCGATTAAAAGCCTTATTCCGGATTCGTGCCGGTAAATGTCGTTTATTACAAATGCTCTGTAACGCCTCAAAGTTTTGGCTGGCATGGATCCAGTAAGCGATGTGAGATCTGTTGCAGTAACCCCTATGTATCCCCTGTTTCTAATATTAATCATTGCATCATCCATGTATGGCAATACAGAACCATAGGGGTCTATATCGATATAATCAAAAAGGTAATCGTTTAATATAGCCTGGAAAGTTTTATTGTAAACCTCAACAGGTGAGTTGTTTAGTTCCCTGTTTATATTAATATATTCATATGACTTTTTATTGATTTCTGATATTACAGCTTTTATTCCTGCTTCCCTGTTTATTCTAATTCCCCTTACCCCCGTACCGCCAAAGGCATCGAGGGCTATTTTAGGCTTTACTGTTCTGAGAAATGAAATTGTGATGTCCCTGTTCAATTTCTGGTCCATGTTGTAAAATCCAGCAGTCCGTGTGCCCGGGCCCTTAATAATAAGGTTATCCGGGGCCATTAACTCTACAGCCCCCTCCCTGATTGTCTTAAATTGACTCTTCTTCTCCATTCAATACCTTTAAAATTTTAAATGGGAGTATATTCTTGTTAATCGGGGTTATATCGAAGACTCTCACACTTTCATACCCACGGAATTCCTGTAAAACCGGATTCCTGGACTTCTTATGCAGGGTAACTATTATAGATTTGTCAGATTTCATTGTCTCCTCTATTTCTGCTTTTATCTGTTTTGTTGTATTTTCAACCTTTCCAAGTTCGTCAAGTACTATAACATCAGCTTCTTCCCTTGATTTCTGGAGGCTGGGTACCAGAAGGCCTTCAAGTAATTTTGTATCCACGCCAAGCTTGTCTACCTTTACCCTTGAGATTAAATCGATCCTGGCAAATTCCACCCTTCTCTTTGTAAGAATGTCTGTTATATAATATGCAACTACCCTTCCATGCTCAATTTTTTCAGACACAAGTGTGCCTTCTATAACTTTCCCGTTGTTTTGAAGCATTTCCATAATTTTATTCAGCGCATCGGTTTTTATCGAACCGATAGGTCCTGTTATTCCTACTTTTATTCCCATTCTTATTCCTCCAAATACATCAGCGGGTAATTCAGGTCCTGCATATATTGCATTCTTGCCTTTACCTCCTGATCGTTATATCTTATAGCCAGCCTCACATCAAGCATATCCCCGGAGAGGGATACATACTGAAATGAGGTGTTTCTTTGCCCTTCAATGTTGATTTTTACCGATATGCTTTCTACAAAAGGCTGTAACTTTATACTCTTTTCTATTGCATTTTCCATATCTTTCCTGTTGCTATCGTTTACTGGCACTCCTATGAACTGATGAAATATTGCCCCCAGTTTTATTCCGGATTCAAATATTGCCCTTTCCCTGTCAGTGCAATTGAAATATTTTCTGGATGGATCATTCATTTATACACTATATTACATATAATTAATTAAAGATTGTTTTTTATTCTGACACTTTTTAAATATTCCTATGGGAACATAATAGCTATGTAGATGCATTTATATGTATGATTAGGATAACTTTAACGACATTAAAGTTAAATAAGGTGGAATATGTGAGCGTTTACAAGAACATTATGGAAATCCTGAAATATAAAAGGGTCCACATGACATTAATAGACCCTGCCGCCCAATCTCCTGACAGGTCTGTGGAACTGGCTGAAAAAGCTGATAAGGCTGGCACAGACTTTTTCCTCATAGGAGGGTCAACCGACATAGATTCCAGATTAATGGATAAAACCATAAGCGGGATTAAGGAGAAAACTGAAAAGCAGATAATTATATTCCCGGGATCAAGAAGCATGATAAGCCGTTATGCAGATGCAATTTATTACATGATGCTGATGAATTCAACCAATATAGATTATATAGTGGGCCATCAGATTGGCTCGGCGTCTATACTCAAAATGATGGGAATAGAAACAATACCTATGGGATATTTAATATTTGAGCCTGGCATGACTGTCGGGCGTGTTGGCAATGCGAGGCTTATAGGAAGGGATGATGAAAATACTGCATTGTCATATGCATTTGCTGCCGAATTTTTCGGATTCAAACTTCTTTACCTTGAAGCTGGTTCAGGGGCACCCGAACCGGTAGGATGCAATGTTATCAGGAGAATAAAGGAATCGGTAAAAATTCCTGTTATAGTTGGAGGCGGAATAAGGGATTATGGAAAAGCCAGGTCAATTATAGATGCGGGAGCAGACATTATAGTTACAGGAACAGTAATAGAGAAACATTCAAATCCCTATATGGCTTTAAAAGATATAATCAGTGCAATATGATTTTCTCTAACAATTTTTATTCTGCTTAATCCCCCTAAATTATATTAGGAAAGAAAAAATCTGGAACAATGGATAATAATAGCCTGGGTGACCCTCTTTATTTTCTTTATGCAATTCAGAGAAGCCCCTATGGTTTCAACCTTAAATGGAAACATGTCAAGCCATTAATATCATACATGTTCGGCAAAGAAGTTTTTGAAAATCTGAAAAATGATCAGGTAATAAATACATATAATGATGAAAATATACTGGAAATAATAAATATACCAGACATAAAGTACAATATTCCTGACGCAGAAAAGGAAATACTATTTCATAAATTTATAGATTTTGTATCCGGCAATAAGCTCATATCAGGAATTATGAAAATTATGTACCTCGACAGGAAAATTGCCCAGTTCATTATTGATATTTTAAACCAGAACCCTGATAAAACAATGGATGACCTTGTAGAGGCATCTGCATTCCCGATTGTCAATTTGCCGGATTTTTATTACTCAAAAGCATTTGCAGATTACTGCAAGCCATATATAGAGAATTTCAATCTGGATATGAAAGACATACTGAAATACCTTGGCAGGGAATGGTTTGTAAAGCTTGTAATTATTTTGAGGGAAGGAACATTCAACAATAACAGTTTCTCAAAATCCATGGAGAACAACTGTCATGAATTTATATCAGGGGTCAGAGAGATAATAGAAAATGACTATCTCGCTGAAATAATAGTAAATCTGGACCTGTTTCTCAGTGACAGGAGCGTAAACAGGGCAATTATGAACTATGCATCCCGGTCTGTTAAGGAAAAGTTCATTAAAAGATTTTATGACTGGCTATCCATAGCAAATGATATAATGGTAGGGCTTGAATTCGTCATAGGCAGTATATTCTTTCTGCCCAGTGAGAAACAGTATTCCACCCTGGGGGTTTACCTGTTTATAATAGGAAGTACCCAGCTATTGATAAGGCCAATGATAAACATAGCAAGGAGAATACATATATTTTTTCTCCACAAAAAAATTTAACTTTATTTTTGCCTCAAAATGCGCAACCTTTGAATTGCCTGTGATACTTCATCGGGCTTCAGGTCGTTCATATTTTTTCCGGTAAACTTTGATATGGCAGCCCTTGTAAGTATTACCGTTTCTATTCCGGTTCCAATTGCCGCAACCACAAGCACGGTAAATCCGGTGATGAATATATGCAGGTGGCGCGCTGCATAACCGGTATTGAGCGTGAAATATGTAAATATGAAAAATGATAGAATGAAAATAAGTGAGAGGGAAAAGGTGACAAGCCTCAGGCGGAAAAGCCTCACGGCTCCATTTCTATCAAGTTGTGCCATAGCTAGCTAAAACAAAAGGAAATATTAAATTTTTGCCTCTCCACAAATTATTGATTAAATATGCGTGGTCAAATTATGCCATTTCTGTCAATTTAAAAAATAGATAAATTTAATTTATTAATTAAAATACGGCTCCATGAAGGTTAAGGTTCAGATTAAATATTTGCCCAATGTAGAGGATCCGGAGGCTTTAAGCATAAAAAGAAACCTGGAATTGATCGGGTATGAAGGCATAAAGAATATTTATTCCTATAAAATTTATGAATTTGAGACTTCACTTGATAGGGAAGATAGTATCAGTGAAATCAGGGAAATTGCAGAAAAACTTCTCACAAACCCTGTTATACAGGAATACAAAATAGAAGATATAAGTGAATAATATGTATGATATAATTAAAAGCTCAAATGAAAACCTGGGTAAAATAGCAGGTGAACTGGGGCTAACATATGATGAAATAGTGATGCTGAGAAATTATTTTACCGGGCTTGGAAGGAATCCTACCGATATTGAAATTCAGGCTATCGCACAGGGATGGAGTGAACATTCCTGCTATAAATCATCCAAGCTGTATCTTAAAAAATATTTTTCAGGCCTTAAAAGCGATTATACAATACTTACAATGGAGGATGATGCAGGTGTCATATCCTTTGATGATAACTATGCCTATGTTGTGAAAATGGAAAGCCACAACCACCCGAGCGCTGTAGAACCATATGGTGGTGCAGCAACAGGAGTTGGCGGAATCATAAGGGATGTACTCTGCATGGGTGCACAGCCGGTTGCCCTCGTGGATTCCCTTTATTTTGGAGACCCTGACAATATGGATGGAAATCTCACAGAGCGCTTTATATTGAACAGGGTGGTTGCAGGCATCAGGGACTATGGAAACCGTGTGGGCATCCCCACGGTAGCTGGATCTACACATTTTAATAAAGTCTATAATGGCATGCCTCTGGTGAATGCTGGATGCATCGGAATAGTAAGAAAAGACCACGTGGTGCGCAGCAGGGTGAGCGTGGAGGGTGACCTGCTTATTGTATGTGGCGGCAGGACAGGAAAAGATGGGATCCATGGAGTTAATTTTGCATCAAAGGTCCTTGACAAAGGCAGTGAGGAAAATAGAAATGCTGTGCAACTTGGCAATCCAATTATAAAAGAACCGTTGATACATGCTATTCTCGAGGCAAATGAAGAGAGCATTATAGATGGAATGAAAGACCTGGGTGGTGGTGGGCTATCCAGTGCAGTGAGTGAAATGCTCTTTGCTGGAGGCATGTCAGGAATCATTAACCTTGATAAGGTGCTCCTGAAGGACAGCCATATGGAACCATGGGAAATATGGGTCAGTGAATCCCAAGAGAGAATGTTTCTTGCAATCAAGCCATCCAACCTCCAGAAAATAAGCAGAATTTTTGAAAAATGGGGCATTGAATATTCCATTATAGGAGAAACAGTAAAAAATGAAAACCTTGTAATTAATTTTAACGGGGAAAAAATTCTGGACATGAAGCTCTCCTTCCTAACCGGAGGGCCAATGTACGCACGGAGTTACAAAAAACCGGAGCTGGAGGAGAAAACGGTACTCGACCGTGAACCAGAAAATTACAGGGATTTTATTATTAAATTTCTTTCCAATCCAAATATTTGCTCAAGGTTCAACATAGTAAGGCAGTATGATTTCACAGTGCGCGGGAATACTATTGTAAAACCATTTGCTGGATTCCCCAATCATGAAACACATTCAGATGCACCCATCATTAAGCCGGTAGAAGAATCATATCAGGGGCTTTGCCTGACATCAGGGTCTATACCTGAAATGGTAGGGATAGAGCCATATAAGGGGACAATGCATGTTTTATCTGAGGGGTACAGGAATATACTCAGTTCCGGCGGCAAACCCCATTCAATAGTGGACGCATTGAATTTTGGAAATCCGGAAAACCCTCAAACAATGTACAGATTCATTGAATCGATTCATGCAATATCAGATTTCTGCAAAGCGACAGGATTGCCACTTGTATCTGGAAATGTCAGCTTTTACAATGAAACGGACATTGAAATTCTTCCAACCCCGAATATGCTGCTGATAGGAAAAATAGAAGATGTGAGAAAGGCAAAAACAGTAGAGGCAAAAACTCCCGGGAATCCTATTTATCTTGCAGGCTCCATTATAAATGACCTGGCAGGGAGCCAGTATTCCTCTATTATGGGCACAGTTCACACAAAATTGCCTGACCTGGATATAGATGAACTTGTCAATATTAATAAGGATTTATCTGACTCAATGGACTATATTGAGTCCATGCACGATATTTCCACAGGCGGATTGCTCATGGCAATTCTCGAAATGTCATTCGGAGGGCCATACGGGATTGATGCTGATATATCTGATATCCATGGAAGGACAAATGAGAAACTGTTCTCAGAACTTGGGACCGGCATATTGATAGAAGTAAGAAAATCGGATGAAAAAGATTTCCTTGAAGCTTTCAGCAGGTCTAATATCAGGAAAATTGGAACTGTTATAGATGGCGAGGTAAAAATCAGTGAAAATGGAAGGTATATATTATCCGCCAAAAGTGAAAAACTTCGTTCCATATGGGAAAAGGGGCTGGATAAATATATTTAATCCTTAACTCTTCATTTTTTACGTAATATGTCCAGGTCTATCCCTAATTTTGATATAAGCTCCTTTGCCTTCTTAGGTATTTCACTTACCATCTCAGTTTTCCCTGTATTGTATATTTTTATCCTTGAAAGTATCAGGAGAACATCCTTTACACTGTATTTTCCATCTATCATGTTAAGTACCTGGAAATGCAGGTACAGTGATAGTAAATTAAGGAACATGTATGCTGAAAGCATGTGGTCGTCCCTTATATATGATCTATCTGCCTCAAGATCGTTCTTGTACACATTAAAAGCGTATTCAACGTATTCACGATCTTTGTACAATCTGTATATCCTTTCTGGTTCATCATTGATATCGGAAAGGAGGTAAAGCTTTCCAAAGTCACCAGAATGGTCATAGTATGATGATTTAGGCCTTATATTGTCATGAATCCTTATGAGATAGTCCCTCTCTTCCTCTGATTTTAGAACAGGGTCCTCAAACATGTAAACACCATTCTCAGGCTTCCAGTACTTTACTGGTTTCCCATTGTACATGAATACACCAAGGAAATCATCAGTATCAGGTACAAGGGAAGAATTCCTCCTCAATGGTATTATGTAGCTCAGGTGCCTCTTCTTTAGCTTTTTAATATTGTCTGCGGAGAAGAAACCCTTGTCAGCAACTATAACGCATTTCTCAATACCTGCCATGTCTATTGTATTTGCCATAGCTGACACATCCCTTATTGACCCTGGAAGTACCCTTATAAATGTGGGTAGAGTCCTTGTTGATGAGAATAACATCATAACATTGATCTGTGGCAGGTGTATCTCCTTAGAATTATGGCCGGGTTCCAGGAATGATATATTATCCGATCTGGAGAATATGGCTGTTGAATCCATTAAAACATATTCTCCCTTCTCCGTGAGCTTCCCCATTGCATTTACCATGCCTTCCTGTGGCAGTGATGACAGCATTCCGGAAATAGACCCGGGAGACATGGATTCCCTATACATTCTTGAAAGGTATGTTTTCTCATATAAATACCTTAAAGATTTCATTGGAAGTGGCTGTATATCCCTGAGGATAACATATATTATTATCCTGTCGTACATGTATGGAAATACCTGCTTCAGTACCGGGAGTACTGTCTTCCCTGCTATTCCATACAGTAATGCAATATTTCCATATTCATAGTCTCCCCTTATGCCCGAAACATCGCTCTTCTTTATTATCCCTGCAGGTGTTACAACACCAAGGTATTTGCCTGTAACTTTCCTTGCTCTTTTGAGATCCTTGTCATACCTGCTTGACGATTCATATGCATAATACCTGTCACCGAATCTCCTTATTTCTATCCCTTTGCCCTTATGTTCCAGTACCCAGTCTGGCATATTATTCATATAACGTATATATACGTAATATGTATATAAATATTTCTCTAATCTAATGTGGTAATAAACCCCGTAAAACACTAACTCACTATTACATTGATAGAAAGAATAAAGATGATCTATAACGTAAAAAACTAATAGTTAAGGTTTAATCACAAAAATTTATAATAATAGGTCTTAATATGGAGTTATGTCCGATTACATACATGAATTAAGATTTATGGAAGAGAAGAATTTAACCCTGGAAATCAGTTACAGGCTCAATTATGAAGATAAGGCATGCGGTTCCATCAGGATCTTCGACGGCCAGATAGACCCGGAAAAGGATAATTATGAATTATATATGGAACTTTTAGAATGTGGGCTCACATCTGAACAGGTAGAGGAACGCGTAAAGAAAATGGAAGATGAAATCAACAGTGGAAAGCTAGACCTTACACTTTAACAATAATTATATAATAATTTAAAATACAAAAGTAAATGGTCAAGAAGAAAGTAATTGTTGGCATTGTGCTTATAGTAATAGGAATTTCACTTGTCATCGGTGGCGTTGCCACAATTACCGGTGAACCTTCTGACCATACAGTAAAAGAATACAGCAGCAATGTTTATACATCTACCCAGTTTAATTTTTCCACCAACAGGGTACTTTTAATGGTAACATCGGATAATTCCTCAGCAGGGCTGGTAAATTGCAGCAATATACAGGAACATGCATCCAGTTTTAATTCATCCAATATACACAATTACACGGTTGCTCCAGCTAAATACGTTGACGGTGAGCCATATTATGCTAACCTGAACGGGACTTATAAATATGTGGTCGTTACGGATAAGGCTCCAACAATGGATTATAATTTTGTTACATCCTCAGAACTTGCAAGGGTTACCGATGCAAGCTATGTAGCTGCTGCAGGTGCACTTCTAACCGGTTCAGGAATCATAATTGCAATGGTTACAATACTTTTCGGGAAAATAAATGCCCGTAAATGATACATGTTATTCCAGAACATTTATGCTTATTTAGAAACTTACACTTAAAGTTGATATTTATAGTGTTTTTTAATATCTGGCATAGCGTCGCCCTATATCGAACTGCTTGGTATTTCAAAGTTGAAACTGTGGCCTGCAGTTAAATTTGAAGCGTCTATTGTGTATATATAGGTTAAATTGCTATTATATAGTTTGTATTCTGTATCGGGTTTTAAAAAGCAATAAAAGTACCCATTTATTACGTGCATTGTTTTGTAATTGCTATTGTTGATATTTTCTATCAATAATGATGTGTTTATTTTATCTATAGATAGTGAACTGGTATTTTGCACAGTCCCATATATTGCGGTTTCCTTTATACCGGAAATATCAAATGTATTGTAGAAATTATTATTCAGCGATATACTGACAGATATGTTATAGTAATTATTATGTATATATTTGTCAATATTCCTTATTGTTATTGAAGGAATGGATATGTTATTCCCATTTATTCTATATTTAACATGGCATACGCCACTTATATAACTGGAATGTATCTCTGTTGCATTGTTTAAGGATGGATTGAATGTTGAAGGCTCTGCCTGGCTTATAATATCTACATATATGTATTTATTATTAACATTCTTTAAATGTATGTTTATGCCAAAGCATATGCATCCATAACCGTATGGAAGTACTCTGGGTTGAATTATTGTTGAATTCATATATGATAGCTTATTATGATTTACATAATATGAAGATGCAGTATAGTTATTTGTGATATATGGGAATGTGTAGCCAACACTGAAGTATTTCACATCAATAGGTTCCCCGTTGTTATTGTAAGTTACATTATTTCTTGTTATGTCATAGACTATGAATGATGAGATCAGTATTATTACGATTAATATTGCTATGAATATTTTAAAGTGCTTTTTAATATCTGGCATCAATCTCACTTCCATATATTTAAGGGAGTTGAATTACCTGCAGATGATGTTGTAATTGAGTTTAATCCAGTTATTTTATTGTTGCTGATGTGATAAAATTCGTGTAATTTACCGTTATCCATATAATATAATTTATATGTTGTATCAGGCTGTGCAAAGAAATAAAAATACCCATCTCTGATAGATACTATATGAAAATTATGTGTATTATTATTTTCTATATATAATGATGAAGTAAGATTAGGGTCACGTACCTGTGATGTGTTACTTTGACCTACACTCCCATATATTGCGGTTTCCTTTATACCGGAAATATCAAATGTATTGTAGAAATTATTATTCAGCGATATACTGACAGATATGTTATAGTAATTATTATGTATATATTTGTCAATATTCCTTATTGTTATTGAAGGAATGGATATGTTATTCCCATTTATTCTATATTTAACATGGCATACGCCACTTATATAACTGGAATGTATCTCTGTTGCATTGTTTAAGGATGGATTGAATGTTGAAGGCTCTGCCTGGCTTATAATATCTACATATATGTATTTATTATTAACATTCTTTAAATGTATGTTTATGCCAAAGCATATGCATCCATAACCGTATGGAAGTACTCTGGGTTGAATTATTGTTGAATTCATATATGATAGCTTATTATGATTTACATAATATGAAGATGCAGTATAGTTATTTGTGATATATGGGAATGTGTAGCCAACACTGAAGTATTTCACATCAATAGGTTCCCCGTTGTTATTGTAAGTTACATTATTTCTTGTTATGTCATAGACTATGAATGATGAGATCAGTATTATTACGATTAATATTGCTATGAATATTTTAAAGTGCTTTTTAATATATGGCATGGTTATCACTTCCATATATTTAAGGGAGTTGAATTACCTGCAGATGATGTTGTAATTGAGTTTAATCCAGTTATTTTATTGTTGCTGATGTGATAAAATTCGTGTAATTTACCGTTATCCATATAATATAATTTATATGTTGTATCAGGCTGTGCAAAGAATAGGAATGTACCGTTCTTTATAGTTGCATTATAAAATGTATGAGTATTTGCATTTTCTATATACAGTGATGAAGTAAGATTAGGGTCACGTACCTGTGATGTGTTACTTTGACCTACACTCCCGCATATCGCCGAAGCAGGAACAGCATTGATTGTCTGAGTTGTTGTAGCCCTTGTATCGGTAATAAGGCGAGACCCGCACTCATACTCTGTTGCGTATTTTATATCTATTTTGAAATTGCTGTTTAGCTGGCTGTTAGGCACTTTTATATTTGCTTCTATTCCCGATGCATAGACATTCTGGCCGTTCTTTACATAGGAATCTCCAGACATGCTGCCACCGGTGATGCAATATTTAATATCGGCAAGATTGTTGCCAGTAGCATAACCATTTATCGGCTTTGTGGTAACACAATGTATTAAATTATATGCAGTGCCTGCTGCCTGAGCCCCTGTTACTGCATATCCGGCAACAGGTATAAGTGAAAAGCCATCTCCTATTAGTGAAACTTCATCCTGCATTTCTGTTGCACTTTTTGAATCCATATCTGTTACATTGTATCCTACTTCTTCATTATTACAGAACTGTACACTAACGTCAGAAGGAGCACCTGATGTTTGCAAATCTGTTACTAATTTATATGGTCTGGTGCATGTGGACAGCCCTGATTTAGCATCAAAACTACATGATTGGGCACCTGCACCCACATCGGTAAGATTTAATGATATATACAGATGCTTTCCGTTATCTGATTCAATATAGGCAGTTTTACCTACAATTATACTTTTATTTGCTTCATTGTCGCCATGGTAGATTCCACTGGAATCTGTAATGTTAAAATTATGGTATATACTATAAAATAAACCTCCAGGTGCACCGCATATATTGGAAAGGTATATGCTGCCATTCCCATCATAGCCTGTTACATCTAAATATTTCTTTACGTGTATAGTGGAATCGCCAAATGTTGAATATGCATTCCTGAAGAATACCATTGGTTTAAAACCCAAACGTGCAGGGCAATCTTCCCATGCAGACTCTGAGAGGTATTCTGCATGGAAATTTATATTTCCATAGTTTAATCCAACATTCCAGTTATATGTGTATACTCCTGTACTGCTAACATCAACAGTATGGACATTCTTATAATTGACATAAAAATACATTATTGTAGGGCCTGCACATTTTGATTCTGAAAAGGATGTAACATCAATCTTCAATGTTACTGTATTTCCAATAGTTGCGGATGATGGTGCACATGTTTTGCCTGATACGGACCATTTATCGGCTGTTAAACCATAGGATAATGGTTTTATAACAGATGTGCTGATATCATTATTTTGAGAATTTTGCTGTGATGTTATTCCTGAAAATGCCATTATTATAAACATAATAACCACTATGAAAGATGTGAATACTATATATTCATGTTTCATTATAAATTAAACGTATGAATATATATAAATGTTTGTGTGATAGTGATATTATTACAGATAATTACTGAATTTTTATACTATATCGTTAGACTCCATTTTTAGATTTTATGGGATTATATATTCATAGAATATGATATTATGGTAATTAACAATGGGATATATTTCTGTAACTCATAAATATTGCAAATCCAATCATACTGATTCCTGCGCATTAATTTACAATGTAATAAGCTTGCATAGCTCCTTATTTTTTTACCTTCGTTCCTGGAGATTGACATCAATGCAACACAAAAAACTTTAAACTAATTGTAATAGGCTTATATGATCGTTTCACCACTGGATTATCGATATGGCAGGGACAATGTAAAAAACATATTTTCAGAGGAAACAAGGTTAAATATTATGCTAAATGTTGAAGCTGCAATTGCCCAGGCCGAGTCATATTACGGCATCATACCTGAAGAGGCATATGCAGACATAAGAAAAGTTGTTGATAACAATGAAGTAAAAATAGGCAGGGTAAAGGAGATAGAGGCAATCATAAACCACGATGTAATGTCAATAGTGGAAGGTTTAACGGAAAAATGCACTACTGGAAAAAATTATGTGCATTTCGGTGTTACTTCCAATGACATAAACGACTCTGCCTCTGCAGTGCAGATGAAAAGAGCCATAAGCATAATAATATCTGACCTTGAGGATCTGGGCAAAGCCCTTGTAAGCAGGATAAAAGAAAATGAAGAGACAATAATGGTTGGTAGGACCCACGGGCAACATGCATCCCCTATAACACTGGGACTAAAGTTTGCTGTGTACCTTTCAGAGATCGGCAGGCATCTGGAGAGGATCCAGGAAGCAAGAAAACGGATTATTGCAGGCAAAATCCTTGGCCCGGTTGGAACAGGCGCTGCACTTGGAAAAAATGCCCTTAAGATTCAGGAAAAAACATGCGAAATACTGGGCATAACACACGAAACGGGATCAACCCAGATAGTTGGTAGGGATAGGTATATTGAATATCTTTCAATAATAAACAATATATCGGTATCCATGGAAAAATTTGCAACCGAAATACGGAATCTTCAAAGGCCGGAAATTTATGAACTTTCAGAATATTTCGATAGTGATAAGCAGGTAGGGTCAAGCTCCATGCCATCAAAGAGAAACCCCATAGTTTCCGAGAATATAGTTAGCCTTGCAAGATTAACAAGGTCATTTATAATTCCTGAATATGAGGCGGGAGTCCAGTGGCATGAGAGAGACCTTACCAACAGTGCACTGGAGAGATTTACCATACCATATGTATCCATACTCGCAGATGATATAATAACTAAAATGACCGGTGTATTTTCACATTTGTTTATAAACCGCGAAGAGATGAAAAAAAGGGCATATGGAGATGAGTTTATTATGTCTGAAAGTGTTACCACCACCTTAACGGAAAATGGCATGCCCAGGCAGGATGCCCATGAATTTGTCAGGGAGGCTTCAATGCATGCCTATAAACAGAAAAAAACGTTAAAGGAAACTCTGGTGGATATGGGTATTCTAAACCACATCTCTGAAAAAATACTTGATCGAGCTATGGAGCCTGAAAATTTCCTCGGTGTTTCAAAAGAAATATGCGAAGATGCAATAAAAAACTTTGATAACCTTCAAAAATACCTGGCAGGTGAGATATATGATTGAAAATTTCGAGGATACAAAGAGGTATAAATTAATATTAAACGAAATTAATGGAGAAGAAAAATCCATAACGGGAATACAAAAATCACTTGAAGAAAAAGGAATAAATATGCACAGGCTTGTGCTTACAGGTTACCTGAATGCAATGGTTGAACTTGGCATATTGCGTGAAAGGGAAATAAAGCCAGCAAGGATATTTTCATTTGTAGGGCAGAATAAGCAGGACATATACAGTATAATTGGTTCAAACATGAAAAAATTTGATGAGAGCAATGCGGGATATAACTCACTGCTTGTACTCCATTATTTATTTGAAAGGCCTATATTTACCAGGGAACTGGAAAAGTGCAATGTGGTAATCCCATCAAAATCCATTAAATACGTTGATTCCCGTTACAGGGCTGATTATATTAAAAAGCTTGGGGAAGCGAATATAAAAATATCACCGTCCAGCACGCTTATAGAGCCTGTTGATGCTGATAAAATATCCATAACAAAACTTTTAAACTACATTATTTCTAATGAATATGACATAAAGAAATATACTGTGGTAAATACAAGCCAGAAAACACTTGATTAATAAAAGTTATATCCGTTAATTATATTATTAACAGATAAACTATGACAATATATATGTACGTCCTTGCTTATAAAATGAATGGCAAATTCTGGGCACTTACGGACAAAGAAAAAGAAAATGTAAACAGCAACATTATACATTTCATTAATAATTACAGAAAAAACCTTATCAGTATAAAATACTACAAATCAATAAGGCATGACAATGATATCCTTATCTGGTCAGCCTCTGACACGCCGATTAACCTTGAAGGGCTAAAGGAAGGAATAAACTCTGCCATTGGAATCTATGGAAAAAGTGAATACAGCATGTTCTCACTCTACGAGCATTCTCCATATGTAAATGCAACAAACAGCCTGGAAGATACCTTGAAAACAGAACCCAAAAAATATTTTGTGGTATACCCTATGAGCAAGGATAGGGAATGGTACCTGATCAATTATGAAGAGAGAAAAAAGATACTGGCGGGACACATAGGAACTGCCAGAAGCGACAAGGAAAGCCCGGGAATAATATCCTATACAACATACTCATTCGGATTGGGAGACCAGGAATTTGTGGTTCTTTATGAACTGGATGACCTTGCTGCATGGTCACATGTAACAGAAAAATTGAGGGAGGTTATGGCAAGAAAATGGATAATAAATGAAGCTCCGATATTTGTTGGAATATACAATGGGGATAAACTGGTGATTTAAGATGTCGATAAAAAATTATTTCAGGGGTTCTGATTATTTTAATCAGCCACAGGAACTGGAAAACCTTACGCCAGAGAAACTTACTGCCTTGAAGGAAAAATATCCTGTAATTGATGTACGCACTGGCTTTGAATACAGGCATGGGCATATAAAGGGTGCTATACCCTATAAACTTGGAAAAGAAGATGAAATAGAGAAAAAATTTCCAAAGGACGAACCTATTATTCTTATATGCAAAACCGGTCACCGTAGCCGTGCAGCGGCAAACAGGCTTGTTAGGAAAGGATATAAAAAGTTATACCACCTTGAAGGCGGTATGGATAAATGGAGAAAGGAAAATTTTCCAGTAGAAAAATAATTTATGCTAATCCAAGTTGTTCCAGTTCATTCTTTTCTTTGGATTTCTTTTTAAGTATATATCTTGTTATATAACCTGCAATGGCATTTGCAGTTTTTTTCGTTACAGTTTTCTCTATAAAACTGTGTAAAATCTCCTTATTATGGTTAAAATCCTCATTGAAAAGATCCTTGTTATTATCAACTAATTCTTCAGAAATTCTTTTTATGTTAGACGGCCTTATGCTTCCCATTAACACATTATTTTAAAACAATATATAAACAATTTCATTTATGAATCTAGTTGAACTGGAAAAATGAAAATTTATAAAAATAATTATTCCTTTGGGGGAACAACTGTAACTGGAATATTGGAGTGTGCTATAATTCCAGAACTTACAGACCCTAGTATGAGTTTACTGAAACCATGCAATTTCCTTGTGCCTGTGACTATTAAGTTAATTCCTTTCTCCTCTGCTGTTTTTAGAATGATTTTCGGTATCTCCTCTCCATTAGAACTTATCTTTATAAGTTCGTATTTAGCTTCTTCTTTATCCAGAACTTTTTTTGCTTTTTCCAGGATCTGGTCGGCAGTTTTATCCTGCCCTTCATAAACAGATTGTGGTATATAGGAATCGAAGCTCGCACTGATTCCAACTATTGTGGGTATAACATAAACAATATAATATTCATCAACAGTGCATTTTAATTCAAGGGCATATTTAAGCGCCTCTCTAGCCCCCTCTGATCCATCATATGATACTAAAACTTTCATTAGAAATAATCAGACAGAAGTATTTAAATTTATTTAATAATTATGTTGCTTGCACCGGTACACCGGATACTTATGCCCTTTGCAGCCATAAATAATGGTTTAATAATAAAATAGGTATTTATATTAAAAAATAATACCAAATATACATTTATATTTGAGGTGACATATTGAAACGAAGTTCAAGAGATTGGAAAAAGAAAGGAAACATGCGTTGGAAATGGAGAAAAAAGAAAATAAGAAGATTAAAGAGAGCCAGAAGAGCAAGCAAGCAATAATGCCATAGGTTTTTCTATGGCTGCCTTCCATTATGTTAATGCATATCATTTGTTCATTGTTAGTTAACAAATTCCTATTTTAAAAAGTTTTTATATAGAACAGTTATACTTGTATTAGAAATGAAAACTAAGGCCACCATAGGAAATTATACCGTGCTTTTAAAATCCAACCTGGCCCAGGCGATCAAGGTTCTTTATAATACAAGGAAAGTTATATATTATCCAGCAAACAGGGACTATCCAAAATTAAGTGAAGCACTGGATATATTTAAATTAAATATAAACAGCATGGAAGACAAGGGGGCCAGGGTAGCTATTGCCTTTAATGGGAATTTTATATATAAAAAACTGGACACTGACAAAAAAAATAGCCTTATACATTTTCTGGACTTCCTGCTTCTGATCCCACCTCCAAAATTTTCAATAAGGAAAGGCAAAAACACTGCAATAATTAATGAAATAACAGTCCCAAAACTATCTTCAATACTGGATTCGGTGCTTAACTTTAAATTTCCCAGATACTGGATAGATAAACAGAAAGAATATGAATCTATATCTATTGCCATAATGAGGATAATAAATGAAAGTGACAATAATCAGAGTTTGCCGGAACCACTATGGAAAATTGAGCAAAATTTAAAAGAAAAAGATGTTGAATCTATAAAGTTTTATACAGCTCAAATAAAAGAATGGATATCTATGGGATTAATTTTATGACTGCTCTTTCTTTGCTTCTGGCAATATGAGTTTAGGCACGCCATGGACATGCTTATAGGATGCTAAAGCAATTTCTTCCAGGGTTAACCCCTTTGTTTCTGGCGTAAAGAATATTGTAAATACAAAGGCCAGAACCATTAAACCGAGAAGGATAAAGAAGAACGATGATTTGCCCAGTGATGCACTTATAAGCGGAAACATGAACGCAGCAAGGAAAGAAGCTATCCTTGTTATGCCTGTAGCACCACCCATGGATGAAGACCTCAATTTTGTTGGAAGCAGTTCTATTGCGTATAATCCCATGGTATCACCGGGGCCAAGGTTGCCTATGCCATAGTCAATCACAAATGCTGCAATTCCGATAATTATCCCTATGCTTGCTATCGCACTGGATGCAATAAAGAACATAGCCATGGCTATTGCCATTCCACCGAATCCTAAAGCCTGCAAAGGCCTCCTGCCAAGCCTGTCATTAAGCATTACTGCACCGAATGCACCGAGGAATCCAACCGGCATGTTAAATATAAGGGAAAACAGTAGTGAAGAACTATGTGATATTCCCAGTGTAGTTAGTATAATTGGTGAATAAAGGCCTATACCATATCCAGCTATATCATAGAGTATCCACTGGAACCATATAATAGCCGTACGTTTTCCATATTCCCCCTTAAATAGTGCTGTGAATGAACCGGCGGCGATATTTTCTTCCTTCTCCCTTTCAGCTATTATAGCTTTTATATCCTCTTTTGTAATCCCTACCCGTTCTGCTATTGAATCCAGGTCTTTTGCGGATAATTTTGATTTGCCCGGCTCCAGTATATCCCATCTCACAGATTCTGGCATCCGTGTTCTTAACACTACTGTAACTATTGCAGGTATTGCACCTATAGCCAGTGTATATCTCCATCCCACAAGAGGGTTTATCATATAAAAAACGTATCCGATTGCAAATGCCGCTCCTGCACCGATGCTCCAGAATGTCCAGACCCAGCCATATCCTGCACCCCTCTTTTTGTCCGGGTACATTTCTGTTGTGTATACCGGACTCAAAGCGTAATCTGCTCCAACTCCCCAGCCCACGAAGAACCTGAATATTATCATTTCATATATGTTCGTGGATAACGCAGATAGTATAGCAAATACAGCGAAGAATATGAGATCGAATATATACAGATACCGCCTGCCAATATTATCGGCAAAATGCCCGAAAATAACGGCACCCACAAAGGCACCCAGAAGTGCTGCGCCGGTAACAAAAGATTCCGTAAATGGATCATAATGGAATGGCTTAAATGTAACAAGCACAAGGGTAAATACGGATATCACACTCAAATCGTAACCATCCAGAAAATACCCCATAGCGGAAAGTGTTGTAATCACTGACCTGCCGGGAATTTTAATTTGACTTCCAGTTTCGTTTTCTGTCATTCAAAAAGTATAAACCAGATGTATATAAATAATTGCATAATACTTAATAATAGCAGCAATATCAAGATGATTATATTATTATTTGTGGCATATTTGCCTGTTTCAATGAATACTGCATGGCATCTATTTATTATATTTCATGAACCAGCATACTATGTTGTATTTCAATGTTTCCATGGTCGCATAACATCCCTGAACTATATTAATGCAGTTAACCAATATTATTTCAAAAGTGTAATAAAAAGTTTTATAAATCAATACAGATAAGGTATAATGCTGGAACACGTGGACACTGGTACCCATCTCTATTTTCTCCATATGTTGCAGGATAACGGCATGGGAATCCAGTTCAAATGGAAGGAAATTAAAGATATTTCTGTTGCAATATTTGGAGATAGCATATTTGATGACATTGTTAAGAATGAAATTGTGGATACATGCTCCGATAATGAAATACTTGAAGTAACCAATCTGAATAATATAGATTCGAACCTGCCACGATCTCAACGTGAATCCCTATACAGCGCAATTATAAAGTTTCTTTCCACGGACGAAAACGTGCCAGGAATAATGGAAATAATATATGCGTCCCGTAAAATAGGGAGGGCTATAATTGATTCTATTAACATGAATATTATAATAAATAAATTAGAGGATAGGTATATAAATTTAAGAATAGCTATGGCAATGGCGTCATCCATGGACTTTTACTACTCTGTACCATTCAGGTCTTTCTGTAAAACAAGGCTGGATAAGGTTCAATTTTCTTTTGATAATTATGAAAAATATCTTGGCGACATGTGGTTTATAAAAATAGTGCTGGCTATGAAAGACAATACAGGTGAAGGCCTGGCATACGTAAAATTTCCGGAAAATTCGAGGTTAAATTATATTGAAACAATAAACGGCATGGCTGCCGGCGGGCTTCTGGCGTCATTGTTCTTGCACAGCGCAGAGTTCTTGAGTGATACCAGGGTAATTTCGGCTATAAACCGGTACGAATATAATGAAATAAAGAAGCAGAGAGCAGGCAAGTTTTATGGCTGGGTCGCTATAGGCAATGATGTGGCAATAGGCCTTGAGTTTCTAAGTGGCAGCATATTATTTTTAAGCCAGGCAGATTACTTCTATGGAGTATACCTTTTCATAGCCGCGAGCATACAGTTGCTTGTTAAGCCAGGTATTGAAATATTCCGGAGAGCAAGAGTTTCCACAATGAAGAAAAATAAATAATGTCTATATGATACAACCGTATACCGTTTTATACTATCTGCCTATTCATTATTATGGTATCTAGAAAGATGAATCCTGAAAGAAAGATTTATGGAACTTATAGCAACAGGGATTTTAATAATCCAGTGCCTGAATTTGAATTTCCGGAGGAGGGAATGGCGTCCAGGGCTGCATATGAAATGATACATGAGGAATTAAAGCTTGATGGAATTCCAGAATTAAATCTGGCAACTTTCGTTACAACATATATGGAACCGGAAGCAAAAAATCTGTATATGGAAAATGCACATAAAAATTTCATAGATAGTTTCGAATACCCCCAGATAAAAAAGGAAGAAACGAGAATTGTCAATATACTCTCGAGGCTCTACAATGCGCCGGAGGGAAAAGATTTTACCGGAACATCAACAATAGGTTCTTCTGAATCTATAATGCTGGCATTGCTGGCACACAAGTGGAACTGGAAGTCTAAAATGGAAGCCCTGAAAAAGGATACGTCAAAGCCCAACATTGTCTTTGGTGCCGATACACATGTGGTATGGGATAAATTTGCAAAATATTTTGATGTTGAAGCAAGGGTAGTCCCACTTGATGCAAACACAAAGGTGGTTGACCCCGAAAAGCTTATAGAAAATGTTGATGAGAATACAATAGCTGTTGGTGCAGTGCTTGGAACAACTTTTACAGGTGCTTTTGATGATGTTAAACGCATAAATTCACTTCTGGAAGAATTAAAATCTAAAAAAGGTTTAGATATTCCAATACACGTGGATGCTGCAAGTGCAGGTTTCATAACACCTTTCATAGAACCGGAACTTGAATGGGATTTCAGGCTCAGCCACGTAAAATCCATAAACGTTTCAGGACATAAATTCGGGCTTGTGTATCCTGGCATAGGATGGCTTCTCTTCAAGGATAAAGCCGACCTGCCCGATGATCTGGTATTTTACGTTAATTACCTTGGAGATGATATGCCCACATATACGCTTAATTTCTCTAAAAGTGCTGCAAACATAGCACCACAGTACTATAACATAATAAGGCTTGGAAAATCAGGTTACCGCAATATAGCGGAAAATATAATGAAGAATGCGAAATATCTTGCAGATAAAATAGGGGAATTTCCGGAGCTGGAGGTTGTAAGCAGGGCAGAACATATACCTGTTGTAACGTTCAGGCAGAAGAAAGCTGGCAGTTACACCCTCTTCGACCTCTCCGCCGCAATCAGGAGCTATGGCTGGATTGTACCGGCATATTCCCTGCCGGATAATGCGAAGGATACGGTGCTTATGAGGGTTGTAGTCCGCGAAGGCTTTAGCAGGGACCTTGCCGATATATTCCTTGAAAATTTACAACAGTCTATGGAAAGATTATCCGGAAAGGGAATAGAAAAATCAAAAATTTCAAGCCGCAGGGGGCATGCTGTCTCCTGAACTTTTAATTTTTTCTCCTTTTTGATAGTTCATCCATTATATCGGATAGTTTTATATTTTCGTATGAGAGGAATACAAGAAGATGGTATAGCAGGTCTGCAGTTTCATATACAATCCTGTCCTTGCCCTGTGCCAGTATTGATTCAACTGCTTCTTCACCAACCTTTTTCTTTATGTTCTCCTCTCCGGATTCAAAAAGTTCCGTTGTGTATGAATTTTTCCTGGGTGTGTTTTTGGTTTTAGCTATTAATGATTCAAGTTCAAGGAGGACTTCCAGTGAATAATTTATATTTCCCACAACAACCGGAGTTCCAATTTCCCTGAAGCAGCTTTTGGTTCCCAGGTGGCAGGCAGCACCCTTCTGTTTTACCATGAATAAGAGGGAGTCATTATCACAGTCTATCATAACATCCTTTATTTCCTGTATATTTCCACTGGCTTCCCCCTTCATCCTTACCCGCTGCTTAGATCTTGAATAATAATGCATGAGGCCTGTTTCCATGCTTTTCCGGTATGCCTCTTCATCCATATATGCAAGCGTTAGAACCTCTTTTGTCTCACTGTCCTGTACAACAACGGGCATGAGCCCTTCAAATTTTAAATCATAATCTGACATTTACACCATTCTCCTTCAGGTATTTTTTGATCTCATTTGCAGTATACTTCCCTTCATGGAAGATGGAAGCTGCAAGTGCCCCATCCGCCCCGGCCTGGAATGCACCAAGGAAATCTGCAGGTGATCCGGCACCACCGGAGGCAATAACAGGTATATTGACACTTCCGGTTATTTTTTCAATCAGTTCCGTATCAAATCCCTTCTTTGTGCCATCTGTGTTTATAGAGGTAACCAGAAGCTCCCCTGCACCAAGGCTCTCTGCTTTCTGTGCCCATGAAATTGCATCAACTCCAGCATTCAAAGTTCCTCCATGGGTGTATACATAATAATTTCCATTATGCCTGCCTGAATCTATTGCTATAACTGTATTGGCTGAACCAATTCTATCCGATATTTCACCTATTATTTCAGGGTGTTCAACTGCGTATGTATTAATAAATATGCGGTCTGCCCCATTCCTTATTATTTTTACCATGGTTTCTATATCCGTTAACCCGCCTCCTACTGTAAATGGGATATATACCTCTGAGGCAACCCTTTCAACAAGCATATTCATAATGTTCCTTTTCTCACGGGTTGCCCGGATATCGAGGAATACAAGTTCATCAATTCCTTCCGATTCATAGCGTTTAGCAAGCTGGATAGGATCTCCGGAATCCCTTACATTCTCAAAGTTTACACCTTTTACTACCCTATCACCGGCAATGTCCAGTGCCCCTATTATTCGTTTTGCAAGCATTTTAATTCCTCTATTTTTATATTCCCATTATAAAGGGCCTTACCAATTATGGCACCATTAAACCCCATACTTTCAAGTTTCTTCAGGTCATCAATCGAGTTTACGCCACCGGCATACATAAAATATCCTTCATCCCAGAATTTCTCTATCCTGCTTATATGCCCGGTACCATCGCTATTTATTGCCGTAAATATAAAACGGTTTGCCATGCCCTTTACCATGGAATAAAAATCACGGTAACTGATTCCCGCCCCATCTGCCCATCCGTTGTATTTGATATAGCCATTGTATGCATCTATGCTGATGGTTATATTTTTATATTTTTCTGAAACTTCCTCCAGAATTTTTTTATCAAGGGAAGCTGTGCCTATTATAATGCTATCAATTCCAAGGCTATAGCCTGTTTCGATGGATTCCATTGTCCGGTAGCCACCTCCTGCCTGAATAAAAGATTTCACATTTTTCCTTATGCTTTTGATAAGATTGGTATTGGCAGGATTTCCTGTGAAGGCCCCATTAAGGTCAACGATATGCAATTTGCCCGAGATTGAAGAAAATTTCTGTGCAAATTTTACCGGGTCTCCAAATGACTCAATTTTTTCTATCTTCCCGTTTTCAAGGGATACTGCTTCACCATTATAAATATCAATAGCAGGATATATATCTATCATTTCAAACCTCCAAAATTTTTCAATACCCTTATGCCATCGTTTCCAGATTTTTCAGGGTGAAACTGCACCCCGTAGATATTTCCCATTTCGATTCCTGAAGCAAATTTATTTCCGTATTCTGTCTCCATAACTGTATATTGATTTTCAGGGACATAATAGGAATGCATAAAATAAAAGAATGAGTCATTCCCTATGCCTTCCATAATCTTTGAAGGGGATTTTACATTTACTGTATTCCATCCCATATGGGGAGTTTTTACACCATTAAACTTCTTTACAGTTCCATTGAATACTCCTAATCCGTTGCCGGGGCCTTCTTCGCTGTTTTCGAAGAGGATTTCCAGCCCGAGGCATATTCCAAGATATGGAATCCCGGACTTTATTCTCTCTACCAGCAGATCCTTAATAGGCTTAATAATTTGTGATACATACTGGAAAGACCCCACTCCCGGAAAAATTATTTTTTCAGATTTTTCTATTTCATATGGATCGCTGGTTACTTTTCCCCTGACTATTCTATTTATATTGGAAAGGTTTCCTGTATTAATATCGATAATTGCTATCACAGTATCCCCTTCGTGCTCCTTGTATATTCAGTTCCTTCCAGTGCATTTCCCAGGGCTACCCCTAAAGCCTTGAAGACATTTTCAGTTATGTGGTGTGAATTTGTGCCACTGAACTTAATCACATGCAGTGTCATGGGCATTGTCCTGGCAAGTGCCCACAGGAACTCATAGAGGAGGTTCAACTCGAAACCCTCTGCATCCCTGAAATCAACCTGGAAATTTATGTATGCCCTTGAAATATCTAAAGAAACCATTATGAGTGATTCGTCCATAGGCATTGTTGCACTTCCAAACCTCTTTACCGGTTTTTCGCCCTTTAAGGCTGTGAGCTCCATGGCAATTGTAATACCCAGATCTTCCCACAGGTGGTGCCTGAGATCATAGGAACACTTAATTTTTGCATTCCTGCCCATGTAGAAGAACAATGTGCGCATCATATGGTCCAGTATCTTATCCCCTGTTTCTATTATTGTACTTTCTGAACCGATATCCACCTCTATCACAGTTTCCTTCGTCTCCCTTATCATAGCCTTGCCTCCATAGATTTATAGTGAAGTGGCATCCCTTCTATTTTTGCCAGTTCCAGACCCAGCTCACGATCAGCCATAAAGTCTTCCCTGGATACGCTGGCAAAGGATGTTTTTTTCATAAAGTCGTCCACTGTAAGTGCTGAAGAAAATCTGGATGTCCCGCCGGTTGGCAACAGGTGGTTTACACCAAGGAAATAATCTCCAGCTGGCACAGGGGCATACTCACCTATGTATATTGCACCGGCATTTTTTATCCTGCTGAATATTCCCATTGGATCTTTTGCCTGTATTTCCATGTGCTCCGGAGCTATTTCATTTGCCTTTGATATGAGTTCGTCCATATTTTCGAAAACCATTACCTCTATTCTTTCATTTCCGGCAGTGGAAATGGCTTTGCCGGTGGTGAGCAGCCATGCCTTTGATGTTATGCCATGTTCCAGCTGTGAATTGAGGTCAGCCAGTATATATTCATCCTTTGCTGTTCCATCAGATATTACCATAACCTCCGATGGGCCGTATAAGCCATCTATCCCGGTAAATCCATAGACCTGCCTCTTTGCCTCGTTTACATATGAATTCCCGGGGCCGAATATTTTATCAACCTTTTTCATTCCAATGCCGTATGCCATTGACCCTATTGCCTGCACACCTCCGATACGGTATACCTCATGAATGCCCAGAAGGCCAGCTATATAAAGTGTGTATGGATTTACCCTGCCATTGCTTTCCGGAGCAGACACAATTACAATATCCCTGACGCCTGCTATTTTTGCCGGAATCCCTATCATCATTACGGTAGATGGCAGAGGCTTTTTTCCAGGTATATACATTCCTATTCTTTCTATTGGCGTGTATCTTATTCCATATATAGATCCCCTGGAAAAACGCACCTTATCGTTGTTATACTGTATAGCATGGTTTTCATATATCCTCTTATAGGTTCTGTTTATTATGTCTTTCTGGTATACCGGTATTAATTCTTTCGCTTCGGCAAATTCGCTTTCAGGAACTTTAAATGGCATCCCGTAGCCGTCGAATTTTTTGGAATATTCCGAAACTGCATCAATGCCGCCCGATTTAATATCATTCAATATATTTTTTACATACTCTTCTATTTCCATTTAATCCACCTGCTTTTTCAATAAAATTATTTATTTCCTTATATTTTATTTTCTGTGATACCCTGTTAACCACCAGAATTGCAGAGATATCCATTATTTTCTGTATTTCCACCAGATTATTCTTCTTCATGGTTTCTCCGGTCTGGACCACATCCACAATTGCATCGGCTATCCCTGTTTCCGGTGCAAGTTCAAGGGAACCGTTCAAAGGTATTATATTTGCATCTATGCCCATGGAAAAGAAATAATCCCGGGTAATATTGGGGTGTTTTGTGGCTATGTCAAGCCCTTCAAAATCTTTTATGCTGTATTTTTCCGGAGCAATTAAGCTGAGCCTGCATTTCCCGAAATTCAGGGTCAATGGCGTAAACAGCCTGCTCCTGCTCTCAGAAAGTGTGTCGGAACCGCATATGCCTATATCTCCTGCATATTCTGTATATACAGGTACATCCCTTGCCCTTGGCAATATAATTTCATTGCCATCCTGGTAGAACATGAGTTTTCTGTCATCATCGATATTTATTTTTATCCCTGCATTTTGAAGGAATGCCAGGGAATCATTCATCAACCTGCCTTTTGGTATTACAAATTTCATCTTTGCACATCTCCGTATAATTTTGATAATGCCTGCAAATCAAGCGAGAAGCCACATCCATTCATCTTTTTAATTACGTAATTTCCACCGCCTCCAAGAAATTCGTGCCTTCCATAGATCTCGAATATAAGGCCACGGTAATATTCAGGTTGCCTCACTGTCCCGAGGTCTATAATAACCCGTGGATCATTTATTTCTTCTAATATGCTGTCCAGTTCAGGTATGCCACTATTCCTTGTCCTGGTGTCCATTATCTGAAACAGTTTATCCATGCCATCAATATCCATATTCTGAAGCTGTGGATAGTTCCTGTTTTTCACTGCATTTAAAATTATGTCTCCATCTTTTTTCTTCCTATATGGGTCAAAAACATCTGTAATGCTGATATCAATATTGTAATCCCTTATCCCCAGGTCATCCAGAATTTTTATGGCCATTTTCAATATTTCTATATTTGCCTCACCTGGAACTGCCCCTATAATTTCCAATCCAGCTTTGAGTGATTCACCGAGAAATTCGTCTGCCTGCCGTGAAATATAATAAACCCTGGAATTTCCAGGAAAACGGTTGTTCATTAACCTGAGGGTAATATCGGGCTCAAGGACATACACATCATTCCTGAATATAAACCTGAATCCACCTATCCTATCAGATTTTACATATGCAGGAGGGAATATTTCCGAATATCCAGAATCATGGCATGATTTCCTGATGGAGTAGGCAATATCACTTAATTTCTGATCTTCCATTTTCAAAATAACCACTATAATTCAAAATACTATCTGGCAAACTATAAACTGTGGTTATCTTGCTATGATGATGTATATGCGAAGCCATTTTTGAAAAAGCAGTATCGCTGGCTATATATTCCGTATACATCTCTGTTGCCATGGGCTTTGATTATAATAGCATATATAAGAGTTATCAATAAAAATTATGCTTAAAATATCAATTTTAATATTAATGTGCCCCCGGTGGAAAAACTATGTCATCGAATTTTCTATATGTTTCTTCATCGAATCTCAATAAGTCAGGGTTTACATTCTGTTCCACCGCCATATAATATGCCAGATAATACAATGGAAGGACATTTAAAAGTGCGTTTATGTACTCGTCCCCTAAGTCCGGCAAATCTATGGAATAATCACCATCTCCGTTAATTACCACGGTCTTTGTACCTACTACTTTACATGCCCTTACTATATCATCTGTCCTTGAATTAACTGTATTGCTGTTAATTATGATCAAAAGCGACTTGTCATCTATGAGCGATGTACACCCATGAATAAATTCTTCAAGTTCTATTCCCTCCGCGTGTATATGTGTAGCTTCCTTTATTTTCTGTGCAGCTTCCCTGGCTACAGGCTCTTCCGGACCTGCGCCCAGTACGAATATCCTGTTGACGTATGAAAGGTTATGTGCGATTTTCTTTACAGTTGAATCCAGGGATGCTACAAGCCCCTTCAGTGTTTCTATGGTATTATCAATGTCCATGTCAATTCCTGCATATCTCGAAGCAATGTACATAGATGCAATGGCATTGTCAAAGAAGGATTTTGTATTGCAGAGTGATTTATCATCAGCATCGATAACTATGCTTTTATTTGATATGAGTTCCATGGGTGTTCCATGGTAATGTGTTATTCCCACTATATACGAAAATTTTTTCTGGTATATGAGGGAGTCTATGGTTGATTTTGTTTTTCCACTGTTTGATATTCCAACGACGGTTCCATGAACCGGGACATAATAATTTAAAAGTTCATATGACTGGACAAATGCGTATTTTAAATCCGTTTTATACAGGAATCCTGCGCCTATCTGGGCTGCGTGGTATGCCGTGCCATTTCCTGTAAACAGCAAAGGTTTGCTGGATAGAAATGAATAATCTGTATTTTCCATGGTTTTTCTTGTAATTTCAAGGGATTCTGGCGTTTCCCTGATCATATCATACATATAATACGGATGCCCATTGCGTTTTTCCGGAATTGTATCTGTCATAGGGGTATAAAGCTAAAAAGCATATATTTATTTTGTTACAATATAAATCTAATTTTTACAGGCATATTCCAGGGCCAGTAATACTTCATACAGGCTATAACAGAGAGAACTATAAATTGAAATACTGTTATGAATTTAATGAATATGGTAGATCCGGATTTTAATTCGCTTATAGAATTGTCAAAAAGTGCGGGAGATATGACGAAAATAGAGCCTGCTATGCTTAGAAATTTCCTTGACGAATCCTCACTGAGCTCCAGGGGGGCGCCAGTGGAGATAAAAGAGATCAAAGATTATAAAATAAAACTGGATGGGCGCACACTGAATGCCAGAATGTATGATGATAATAATGCAAAATCAGCTATTTTATATTACCATGGTGGAGGCTTTCTTTTCGGCAATATTGAAACATATGATAATTATTGCCGCTTCCTTGCTAAGGAGTCAGGGGTTAAGATTATATCTATTGAATACCGACTGGCACCGGAACATAAATTTCCAGATGCTTTCAATGATGCTTATGATTCGTTCCATTATATAGCTAAAAAGAAGAAAGATTTTGGAATAGAAGGCAGAATAGGCGTAGCCGGTGATAGTGCCGGTGCAAATCTTGCAGCTGCATTATGCCTGAAATGCCGTGATGGGAAAACTGAAATGCCTGCTGTACAGGTATTGTTCTATCCAAGCCTTGCACCGGATAATTTCTCCAGATCTTTTATTGAGTATTCCGATAACTATGTCTTAACGGGAAAGATGATAAGATATTTCGGAAATATGTATTCAAAAAATATGCAGGATCTGATAAATCCATATTTCTCGCCCCTTGTTGCCGATGATTTTTCAAATCTTCCACCAGCCATAATGGTAACTAATGAATACGACCCTTTGAGAGACCCTGAAGAAACATATGTTAAAAAACTCAGGGAAGCGGGAGTCAGGGCAGTTGGAATAAGGGGGATAGGAATGATTCATGGCTCGGCCACTGACTTTGAGGTTTCTGATGGTGCCAGAAACATTGTAAAAATGGTTGCCAGGATTATTCCTGACTATTTATAGATAGGAATGCAGGGTATTTTAACAACAGAATAGGCGAGATCAGGCAATAACCTGGAAACCATCATCTGTTTTTTTCAGAAGGCGGGAATAAATTCCCCATTCAATAAGTATTACCTCCAGGTCATGAGTTCCGTCCGGGTTGTTGAATGTAGGCACATCATTTTCCTTAAGCTTATCTATTATATCTTCAAGCGTGAATTCACTCATAGAAATAGCAGTTTTAAATGGCTCTATATTTTTAAGCGAATCCCGTATAATTTGCTTTCTTGTATTCATTCCCGATTTTATATATTCTATTCCCTTCTGTGATATCGATATATCTCCGGATTCTGCATTCACCAATCCAATATTTGATGCGGTGTATACTATTGGCATTAAATCGTCAAGGTCTACTTCCATTTCCTTTTCCATTTGATAAAGGTCAGTTTTTCCATCGAATATGTTATTAAGTACATAAAGCAATCCCAGCAGGTCAGCTATCCTTGCATCGGGGTCAATTACATCCATAAAGTGTATATATAATCTGCGTTTATAATATTAATGTTTTATAATGTGCTTATAATTGCATAATTTTAATATATACAATTATTGAATTGAGTTCTATATAATATATAATAACAGGCATTTTTATTATCCTTAGCGTAGATTCCAATAATACGGTATATAGGCTCCACTTCAATATCATATGGCATTTTGGGGCTGCTGGTGAGCTTACGATCGTATGGAAAGAAGCTTCTTTTCTAAAACAGGAACAGATGGCCTTAAATCAGTAACCCGGCAAATTTGTGAGGGCAATACTTATACAAAGGCATAGTTTTTGAGGCGTATCAAGCCGAGTAAACACCCTCTTCAGCAACATATTTCTTCTGTGCAAGATCCATCATTTTTCTTGTAAACAGTACAGAGTAAATAGCTACTATTATGCCGAATATTAAGGACCCCCAGGCCGCAAGGGTCAGGTCTCCGTTGGCAGTAGCAATATCTATAGTTTTCATAAGCCCGGTGTGTACAGAAAGGGAATGCGTGCCATATATATTTGGCCAGTATTCTCCTATCATTAACCCTCCCCATGCACTGTTTATTGTGGATGATATTCCACTGATGAGATATGGGAATGTAGAAGGAATTATTACCTTTCTCATTTTTTTGAAATACCCGAGTTTGAGATTTTTTGTAATTTCCCAATATTCAGATGGCATTGCCTTTACCCCCATCCAGAAGGAATAGAATACATAATAAAAGGTACTGACAAACCCGAGCGATAACACGTAGAGTTCATTGGTAAATCCTCCAAATAAACTTAACATGAATGGTTCTGTCAAGATAAACAGAAATGGGAAATAAATAGGAGCCGGATAAGCACTCAAAGATTGTATGATCGGTATCCAGTATTTTTCTGCCCTTTTATTCACAGCCAGATAATATCCAAGGAATATAGCTATTACCATGGATACCAGAAGTATTGATCCCACCCGGACATAGTCAAATCCCAGCCCTGTTAACAGAAATGGGGTTTTGTTGAATAATATACTCCATTCTGATGGCTTGACTGAAATTATTAAAGAGACAACGCCGTATAATAAAGCAATCAATATGATTATGCCAATTGAAGCATAGATGTATTTATACCTCTTCTGCTTCTTTTCCTTCTTCTCATATGTTTGCTCATGTTTGTCGCCCTCTCTGTATTTATAGTATCTTGCCAGCCTTGTGAGTGGATTTTTTGAAAGTGCCGCAAAAACCCTTGCTGTTTCCCTTAGATTTAGCCTGCCACGTTTCATTACAGGGGCATCTGTATCCAGTGTATACCTGCCAACTGCGTATTTGCTGAATTCCCTTAATACAATAACAATTGCCACTATTACTATGCCCAGTATAAGAAGCGCCATTTCTATATTAAAGAGCTGTGCACCGGCTACAAATGTATCCAGTACTGACCCTATGCCGAAGGTCTGGTATGTATGTACACCCACCTCAAAAACTTCGCTGACAGTTATATAAAAAAAACCGTTGGACACACTTGGAAAGAGGTTTGCAGTAATACGTGGCACAGAAAAAGGAATATAAAGGTACCGTAGCCTTGAGAATAGACCGAATCTGGAGTTTTCTACAACTTCAACCATTTCACGGGGAACCGTTTTAAAAGCCTGGTACTCTCCCATCCAGATATTCCATACTACAGCGGTAAACACCAGAAAATCTGCGGCAAGTTCAACACCCAGTGTACCGCCAACATGTGTAATGAATATCACCAGAACAACTGGAAAGAATGTAATTACCGGAATTGATTCAAATACTTCAATAAGAATGATATATATATTCTCAAAGAATTTGGATTTAATTGAGGCATATGCCAGAAACCAGCCTGTAAGTATGGAAAGCAGTATGAGCCCGATTACACGTCCTGCTGTGGCAAGCACAGCCAGTATTATTAGTATTATCGCATCCATAATTACACCTCATTTCTTCTTCCTCGGCGGTGTCAGATAGCTATAAAGCATATCTAAATTTGCATTAAATTCATCACTTCTCGGGCTCCTTGGCCTTTGCATCGTAACCTGTACTTTGCTGATAACAGTTGCGGGTATATTATTCAATATATATATTTCATCTGCAAGTTCCAGAACTTCTGTAAGGTTATGTGAGACCATTATAACTGATTTTAGTGGAGTTTCTCCGCTGAAAAGTATGTTGTATATATCCTGCCTTAGACCTTCAGCGGTAAGTTCATCAAGATGCGCAAATGGCTCATCCATGAGAAAGACATATGGGTCTGCAGCAAAAGCCCTTGCTATTGCAACCCTCTGGCGCATTCCCCCGCTCATTTCCTTCGGATATAAATCCTCAAAACCATCAAGCCCGACCCTTGACAATGACACTGTGGCTTTCTCTTCCATTTCATCCTTTGTCATATTCTTTGTCTTCATGGAAAGCATGACGTTCTCTTTTGCATCCATCCATGGAAATGTTACTATAGACTGATGAATCAATGCAACCTCCGGAGTAGGTTCATACAATGGTTTTCCCATTAACCTGACAATGCCTTTATCCGGTTTTAAAAATCCGCCTAATATGCGCAAAAGTGTTGATTTCCCGATTCCCGATGGGCCTATAATAGCAATAAATTTTCCGGGTTCAGCTTCAATATTTATATTTTCAAATACATCATAACCATTGTCGTATGAAAAATATATTCCCTCTGCCTCCAGAATTGAATTCGTTACATTTTCATCCTTAATTCCCATTTCCATTATGATTCACCCGCTGGTGAAAATACCCCCGATCATAATGGTTATTAATTGAATATTATTTTATTATTAACTCACGAGGCTATCTCCAACTTGGTATTAAAATAATATATATAACATTATCCCGTATCAAACTCTGGAAATTATATAATAAAAATCATTGTTTATTTTTAAAGAAATGCCACCATCCGGATTGTTTTTTATCAACTTTATTCTTTTTGCCAGATTTAACTCCGTTTACAGGTTCCAGCATTACATCACCGCCAACAAAAATAAAACCAAGGGTGATATTATCTATATTTTTGTTAACCCAGTCGTTATCCCTGTATTCCCTGAACTTGTCGTTCGAGACTATAAGGCAATTTTTTTCCCGGGCATAATCAAGTATAAATGTATCTGCTTTTATTCCTGATGGAGAGAGAATTAGCTTTTTGTTTGCAAGCATCCGGTTAAATTTATCTTTTTCGTCTATAATGTACCTGATATTGGCATCACATATTGTTATAATTTCTGAGGCTTTTAATTCTTTCAATTTTCTTATAACTTCCAGTATATTGCCGAGCACGGCAGTTTTCTTATCAGAATCTTTATGCCCGTAAAGAGCAACATTGCTCCCATCTATAATTACCGTTGCTCCTGAAATTTTATTTTCAAACATAAGTCAACTTAAATGTAAAATAAAATAAATAGGTTTTCTTAAATGTTTAATCTCCCAGTTCTTTTAATTCTTTTTTAGAGAATAATATTTCCTTTAATTCCCTGTCAAGTTCCGGGTCATTTCTCCTGAGGTATTCCAGCAGCAATGAGAAATGTTCTTTTTCATCGTCCCTGTTATGCTTTATTACTTCCTTCAATACAGGATCCTTTGATGCATCCAATCTCTCATCATAGAACATTATTGCCTGCATTTCCTCTATTAGCGATTGCCTTGCTCTTGACATATCCTTTGTCTTTTCATCCAGATCCTTTCCTACTTCATATACCGGCATGAAATATACAATCCAATTTCCAATATAAATTTATTGTATATATAAAAAGAGCCATTCATTTTAATATAAATTTTATAACATAAAATGACTGGAAAATATTGATTATTATGTGCTTTAAGGTCATTGTTATGAAAATATCAATATATTTGTATCAGAGATTCTAACAGATATAGAATAATTTTTGACAATGGTGTAATGATAAGCATTGATACAATCCATATCATACCAGAAATTTCACATATATAATACAGTAACTGCACAGGCAGCAAGGCCAGGGGATTACGGCCGTACAATGGGAGAATTATTATATTTATTAACCTAGAATCGATACCATGTTATGGCAAACAGGATAGAACAGATTATGAAATTTTCGGATGACCTGGAAACACTGAATAAAATGTTTGAACAGAACGAGAATTTATTTGCATACTTAGGCATAAAAATAACAAAAATTAGCAAGGGCTATTGCGAACTATCACTTCCATACAGTGAAAAAATAACCCGTGCCGGGAATGTTCTACATGGTGGCATAATGATGACCGCTGTGGATTATGCAGGCGGAATAACCACGATGACGGTAAACGATGGAATGGACCAGGTAACACAGGAAGTAAAAGTTAATTTTCTAGCTCCCATGTCAGAGGGGCCGTTTAGAATAGAGGGGAAAGCGATAAAAGCTGGAAGAACGGCAGTCATAGTGGAAATAAAGCTATTTGACTCTGAGGGCAAGTTGGGAATAGTGGCTCTTGGAACATGGTATGTGATAAGGGACAGGATAATAAAAAAGAGCTAATGCTATCAATGCCTAACGCAAAATAATTATAGGTATCCCATATATTAATTTATGAAAGGTGTAGAAATAGCATTTCAGACTAACAAAGATGGTGAAAATGACATAGTCACCGCACTGGGGAATCTAACAGGCAATTATTTCAAAAATGAGGAAAACATGGATATAACATGGAGGATTTTCCACGTAACACTTGATAAGGAAAAATACTACAGGGTTTTATATAAAGGAGAAAAGATATCTGAACTGCACCCTGAAAACAGGAAAAAAATAAAGGAAAAATTTGATCAATTGAGCAGGACAGATTATAATGCACTCATGGCTCAATATGAAAAAGAATCAAGAAAACAGGGCTTTGAAAAAATCGGAATAAAAGAGCTTACAGAGGAATACGATCTCTGGCAGGACCCGCTCTGGAATTATATTTAATCATTCTTTGTCACTATAATATCGAGGCCACGCCATTTTAATTTGTAGCCAAGGGCTGGAAGAACCCGTTCAGGTATAAGCCCCTGGCTCTCAACATAATCGAACATTTTTTCCGTCTGTGGATATAGCTTCTCCAGTTCTTTCTTGATTGAATCAACTGAATTGTCATCAAGCTCACCATTTAACTTCTTTTTTGCCGAATATTTTTCCGATAGTATTAATTTCAATGCAGGAAAATCTATGTCTTCGTAGAATGCTATTTCATCCTTCATTTTTTTGTCCTTCTGCCTTAAAATGAATATATTTTCCCAGTTTACTTTACCCTTAAGATTCTCCTTTATCTCATTATCCTGTCTGGCGTATGTTTTTCCTGTAATATTTATGTAAACAGTTTTATCCCCTATTTTCATTACGTAATCCGGAAAATAAACGGTTCCGTTTACTATCAAGGGTTGTGCCTTTTCAACAAAATCGTAATTTATGCTGTCAGTTTTATTGGATTCAGGAAGGTAATAGGAAACTGTGTCACTGAGTTTAAGTTTGTATACCTTTACGGTTTTTTCGAATTTGTCTTTGATTTTTATATCTGCCTCTATTGCCCAGTTTTCCAGCTGGCTTATTTTATGTATTAACATGGCAAATCTTGAACCGTAACGTTCAGGCGATTCAAACATTTCAAGCGGCCCGGTAATTTTAATGGATTTCAATTTACTTCCATCTATCTGCGCCGTAAACAATAACCCAAGCCGTTTAATTGATGTGATTGTATAGCTCCAGTCTGATGAAGTAGTAATATAGAGTGTACTGCACCTCATCATTATTGTCTCAACCTGTTCAAGGTTGTAAGCCCTTGCAATTTCAATGTTGCTTGCAGAATACGCCTGATGGAGCACGAGTTCACTTTCTTTATCCGCATAAAGCCCGTTGATTATTTCATCCATGCTGAGGCCATATTTTTCTTCCACAGGCTTGAGAATATTCCTTTTTTCATCCTGATTTACCGGCGGTATCCTGGCTATTTTAAAAACATCCTCACGCAATGCAGGGGCATCAACATCCACCGGCGGTTCAAAAATAGAATTTCTGAAAAATAGGAGGGAGAGAGCCCTTATAGTTTTCGTACTTGATGAATTTAGCTCTAATTCCTTAAGTGCCTTCAGTATTGTTTCCCTATTGTTCCCTGTATTTTCATTAAAAACAGTTTTCACACTATCTATATAGTCACTGTTTTCATCTGATAAAAATACAGGAAATACAAGCCCTGTTTTAAGTTTACGCACTATCATTAAGTCCGACGGGAACACCTTTTCTCCTCCTCCTGGAAGTTCCATACTCCGTTGTGCCGGAGGATACCAGCTCGTATAAATAGCTGGCTTTTCCCTCGGAAGGCCGGAGTATTCTGCCCAATCTCTGCCTGAACTGCCTTGTGCTGCCAGAACCACTCATTATAATGGCTATAGATGCGTCAGGCACATCAACGCCCTCGTCAAGAATCCTTGATGTGGCCAGTACTGTAATTTCACCTGATTTAAACATTTCCAGATATTTTTTACGTTCTTTTCCTGATGTCATGTATGTAAGCGCAGGGACAAGAAATTCTCTGGATATCAGATATGCAGTGGAGGTATCTTCTGAAAATATTATTATTTTTTCGCCCGCATGCTTGCTCAGCAAATATTTGAGGTACTCCACCTTTCTCTCTGCGTTGAATGCGATTTCCCTTGATTTTCTCCATGCCATGAGCGCTTCTTTCCCTTCAGCACTCCATGATGACCGGATCAAATCTTCAAAATTCATATTCCCGTTGATCTTTATGTCCCTTTTTCTAAGGTAGGATAAAAATATAGTATGGTTTTTCTCATATTCTATTTCGTCTTCATCGGTGAGGTCTATGGGTATTCTTACAATTTTATAATTGGAAATAAAATCATTCAGCTCTTCATATCCCAGTTCAAAAACCTTGCCGCCCATATATTTTTCCAGCACCTCATGCAGTTTGTCATCCCTTTCATATGTTGCTGTAAGACCCAATCTATAGGGCGATGCATAATATTTTGCTATCTGTAAATAGCTTTCCGAAGCCATGTGGTGGACTTCGTCCGCTATTATAAACTTAAAACGGTTTCCGAGGCTTTCAGCCATTAAATAGGCAGAATCGTAGGTCGATACTGAAATGTCCCTGATTTCTTTTTCGCCGCCACCGATTTGCCCCACTTCCACATTTAGAAGATCCCTCAATTTCTCCCTCCACTGGATTATAAGCTCTATTGTCGGTGCCAGAATTATTGTGGGAACTTTAAGCATGGTAATTGCATATATACCCAGTATAGTCTTTCCCGCTGCGGTCGGGAGAACAATTGTCCCTGAGTAATTATTTCGCTGCCACATCTCAAGTGATTTTTTCTGGTATGGCCTGAGGTTTATTTCAGAACTAATTTCGAGTTTTTTATCCTTAAAAACATTGTCAATGATTCCCGGCTTCTTTATGATATCTACATAACGGTAAGCTAGAGCCCTGTATTTTTTAATTCGTTCATCGTATGAAAATATGCCAGAGTAATTCTCATCAGATATTATACTTCCGGCTTTGAAATATATTTCCATGAATCTATATATGAAATCGTTTAATAAGTTTGTCCATTGGATTCCCCAAAAATCTTGTTTCTTGGAGCACCTTCAAGTATGGATTTTCCGTAATCTGTGGTATCCTTAAAGGCTTTCATCTCTACAAAATCTTTAAAAGCTTCACGTGATTTCCATTCTGTGTAAATCATATATTCACGTGGCGAATCTACTTCCTGGTATAATTTGCCATCTACAAATCCAGTTTCCGGTTTGCTTTTAAGCAATTCTAAAACATTGTTGAAAGTTTTAACAAAATCATCGTTATGCCCTTCTTTAACTTTGTAATACAAACCTACATGGATCATAAAAAGATATGGTTTTACAACTAATAAATATTATGGAAAAATAAAAAAATTAATAGTCTCCGCCTGGAGGCATTCCGCCTGCTCCGCCAGGTGAACCACCCTTTGATGACTTTGTTGCTATTACGTCATCAATTCTGAGTATCATCACCGCAGCTTCTGTTGATGCTTCTACTGCCTGCTTCCCTATCCTGATCGGCTCTATGACTCCAGCTTTTTCCATGTCCTCGACATTTCCAGAAAAGACATTCACTCCGAATGTTTTGTGCCCATTTGCATGTTCACTCCTTATTTTTATAAGTATGTCTATTGGGTCGAGTCCTGCATTTTCAGCCAGAGCCCTGGGTATTTCCTCAAGTGCGTCTGCGAACTTTTCTATTGCAAGCTGTTGTCTTCCACCAACTTTAGTAGCGTAGCTTCTAAGATTAAATGCTATTTCTTCAGCAGCGGATCCACCGCCTGTTGTATATGCCCCATCTTCAACGGCTGCTGCTACTACGTGTAGAGAGTCTGTAATTGACCTTTCAATCTCATCTGCTACATGTTCTGTACCAGCTCTGATTAACAGGCTTATTGCCTTTGGATTCTTGCTGCCTGTAACAAAGGTCATGTAGTCGTCGCCAATTTTTCTTTCTTCTACAGCGTCTGCGGCTCCAAGGTCGGATGCTACGATTTCTTCCAGTGATGAAACTATTGTAGCACCGGTAGCTTTTGCTATCTTGTCTACATCGCTTTTCTTAACTCTCCTTACAGCATATATGCCGGCTTTTGAAAGGTAGTGCTGTGCCATATCATCTATGCCTTTCTGGGTAATTACTACATTTGCGCCTGTTGCTTTGATCTTATCAACCATTTCCTTCAGGACATCCTCTTCCTGGCCCAGGAATTTCTGTATCATTGAAGGGTCATTTATCTGAAGATTTGTATCAAACTCTGGTTTCTTTATTTCAAGAGCAAGATCAAGCAGCGCTATTTTCGCATTCTTAACAAGCTTTGGCATGTTAGGGTGTACCTTTTCTTTGTCAAGGATTATACCATCTATAAGTTCAGTCTGATTGATTTCGCCACCGTTTTTCTTTACAACCTGGAGATTGTCAAAATCAACAAGATATTTGCCATCCCTCTCTTCTGCTATTGTTTTTATTGCATTGTATGAAATAGTTCCCAGAAGTTCTTTTTCCACAGATGCACTCTTGCTGTTAAGTGAAGTCTTTGCCATTTTTATAAGGATTTCCTTGTCTTTCAGTGTAACTGGTCTGGATATTTCCTCCAGAACCCTGCTCGCCTGTGCTGCGGCTGTTTTGTACCCCTCTGTAATCACTGTAGGGTGGACATTTTGCTTTACAAGGCTCTGTGCCTGGTCAAGCAATGCACCTGCTATTATAACAGCAGTTGTTGTCCCATCGCCTACATAACTGTCCTGGGTCTTTGAGACCTCTACCATCATCTTTGCTGCTGGGTGCTCTACATCCATTTCTTTCAGAATGGTGACGCCGTCGTTTGTTATAACTATATCACCTAATGAGTCCACCAGCATTTTATCCATTCCCCTCGGGCCCAGTGTAGACCTGATGGATGTGGCAATTGCCTTTGCAGCATCAATATTCTCGAACATTGCATCTTTTCCGCTTTCTCTTTTAGTTCCTTCTTTAAGGATAAATATGGGTTGACCACCAATCATGATTATCAAGTAAGTAAAAATAAACTTCTATATATAGTTTACTATATTTAGGTTAATTATATTATATAATTAAAATATATATAAGTATATATTTATATGCATAATGCCGGTAGAACTATACACTTGCTGTTTTGAAAATTGAAATTGCAATTTTTAATTTCTTCAAATGGAGTAAAAAGCAAGGCTGCAATACCTTATAACATAGGTATCAGTATATTGCTTAGTTATTTGATAAACAAAGTTTTTATATAGAGTTGTTATATAGAGTTGTTATATAACATATATAACAGGTAGCCATATGTTTAAAATAACTGTGAGATACAATAGCACAATTCCGGTCTGTGACCAGATATATTCCGGAATGATAGATGAAATAAGATCCGGCAATTTATATTATAAAACTAAAATACCATCCACGGAGCAGGTAGCAGGCGTCCTGGGGCTAAATTTGAACGCTGTTGATAGAGCATACGGGCTATTGCTCAAGGACAGAGTTATCAGGCAATTTAAGAATAAAAAATATGTGATGGCACCTGGAGACACAGACATTAATCCAATGATTAAGAAAAGGAGCAGAAACAAATGATTGTATTGAGGCTAGGAATATGAATAATCAGTTATATTTTATAGAATATATATTTGAATGCGGGCTCACAAAGGTGGATGAGAAATGAATGTAGAAGCGTTCAGGATTATTGAGCCCGTATGGGTACTTATAATAGGAATTTTAATATCTATAATACCGTATCTGACAGAGAAGTCAATAATATTTGGGGTACGGGTCCCTACAGATAAAATAAATTCAGATACAGTCAGAAAAATGAAGAAAATATACGTTTCCATAACTTTTATTTTAACCATTATTTTAACAGTGCTGACATATCTATTGTCATCATACCTCCTCGTAATAACTTTCTTCATGCCCCTGTTTATGGTACTGGTTGAATTTATGGTGTATTTGCCGGAACATTATAGCCTGGAAAGGATTAAAAGAGACGAACAATGGGAATTCAATGCTAGCAGTGTTACAGGAGTTTTCAATGTAGAGGATGGAAAAAAGTTTCCCTGGTTCTTCACACTTCCGGGTATTCTGGTACTTGTTTCTCTTTTCGTAACAGGCATTCTGGATTATAAAAGTATACCAGAAAGGTTTGCAACACATTATAATGCCAGTGGAATCGCAAATGCCTATTCAACAAAATCAATAGAAAGTGTATTTATTCTGGGCTTTATAAGCATAATAATAACAATTATGATGATTCTGATTGCATATGTTATAGCAAGGACTCCACTAAAAACCGATAACGCATCCCCACATGGAACTGAAAGGGTTGTAATATATCAGGAGAGAATGGTGTACCTGACTCTTCTAACACCGGTATTTATAAATTCTAGCCTGCTTATTGGCAGTTTCGGTGAATGGGGCATAATTAAGGAAAATGTTTTTCTAATACTTATCCCGGTATTTTTACTGATTATATTTGTTATTGCCATATCAGTGAAAACAGGGCAATTAGGCAGCAATATTAAAATTCCTGAAAGTAAAGGGCCGGAAAATACTATTCCGGATAATTCAGTGTCGGATAACAGAAATGATGATTCATTATGGAAAGCTGGCGTAATATACTGGAATAAAAACGATCCGCGCATAATGGTGCCTAAAAGGTTCGGTGTGGGATATACAATTAACTTTGCCCATCCTGCTGGCAAAGTTATACTTGTGTTAATAATAGCTATTCCCGTAATAATTGTTATATCGGTACTCTTTCTACATTGAATTTGATATAATTTTTTTAACATTCCAGTAAAAATGGATAGTGCACATGAAATGATGCAGTGTTGAAAATATTCTGTACAGCTTCCATATTACTGTATTTTTCCGGCCGTTTTTCTGAATTCAAGATTCAGTTTCCGGTTACGTTTACTGTATTCATCATTCTCCAGGATTCTTCATAGAATGCTATGTAGTTAAGTAAGTACTCTTTGCTGTGGCCTTCACGGTGAGTGTACAAATCTCTTTTCCACCGGTGGTAAATAAATACGGTACATTAGAAACCATGCTGGAAAATAAATTTACAATAATTAAACATTGATGATAATCATAAAAATACCAATATTTATATAATTATCCAGGATTAATTTATATGAAATCAATATGCCCTTTTTGCGGTGTTGGCTGTGGACTTGAATTAATGGCTGTAAATAATATTGTTGTTGGCGTAAAACCTGTTCCAGAACATGTAGTAAGCAGGGGGCATTTATGTGGCAAAGGAAGTGTTGCACATGAGGCTTTGACAGCATGGGATCGTTTATACTATCCATTAAAGAAAGTAAAGGGGGAACTTGAAAGGACGTCATGGGAAGATTCAATAAAATATACTATAGAATCTATAAAAAACATACAGAAAAAATATGGCAAAGACTCTGTGGCTTTTTACGGAGGATGCCAGAACTCCCTTGAAGAGGTTTATCTTTTGCAGAAGCTTGCAAGAGCCCTTGGAACCAATAACGTAGATTCATGTGCAAGGGTTTGTCATGACCCATCAGCGAAGGCGCTTAAGGAAATTGTAGGAGTTGGTGCCGGATCTAATTCCGCTACAGAAATCCCGAAGGCAAAAGTTGTTGTGGTAGCAGGAGAATCTGTAACAGATAGCCATCCTGTATTGATACAGTATTTTCTGGAAGCAAAGGAAAAAGGAACAAAAATAATATTAATAGATCCAAGGAATACAAGGTTTGCAAGCTTTGCAGACCTCCATTTAAAGATAAAGCCCAGAAGTGATATATTTTTATTCAATGCGGTTGCCAATTACCTTATCCAGAATAATATGATTAAACCGGATTTTATTGCTGCAAGGACTGAAGGGTATGAAAAATATAAGGAAAATGTTTCAAAATATACACTTGAACTCGCAGTAGAACAAACAGGGTTAGCTGAAAAAGATATTATAGAATTTGCAAAATACATATCTGAGGATAAGGTTATTTTTTCATGGGGGCTGGGGCTTACTGAATCTACTGGCACCAAGGGAATTAAATCTTATTTATCTCTCCCATTGTTAACTGGAAATATGGGGAAAGAAGGCGCAGGGGTAATTGTTTACAGAGGACAAACAAATGTGCAGGGGTCCGGAGACCTCATAAAACCGGATGTGTTTCCTAATGGTGAAATGAATGAGGCAAATAGTGAAGCATTATCCCGCATATGGGGATTTAAGCCACCAGTAAACAAGGGTTCTTCCATTATAGATACTTTTTATGGTTCCAAAAATATAAAGGCACTGTTTATTATGGGATACAACCCGGTAAGGAGCTTGCCGAACAGAAAAAAAGTAAAAGAATTTCTCGGGTCCCTTGAACTTCTTGTGGTGCAGGACATATTTATGACTGATACAGCCCGTTACGCCGATATTGTGCTACCTGCAGCGGCATGGGCTGAGAAGGAAGGTTCTGTAGCCAGCCTTGACAGGCTTGTGAAGTGGAGATTTAAAGCAGTTGATCCGCCAGGAATGGCAAGGCCAGATTATGAAATACTTTCTGACCTGGCAAAGGCTGCCGGGTATAACTTTAATTCAAACCCGAAAGAACTGTTTGAAGAGCTTAAAACAGCGGCTCCCCTGTATTCCCATCTTAATATAGATGATGTGATGGATTATTCAAAAGATTCAAGATACCCTAACGGTGAATTGCACCTTTATGGGGAGAAATTTTCAACAAAATCCGGAAAAGCGCAATTTATTCCTGTGGATTCCGAAAAACATAATGATGGGCTGATACTGGTTACAGGGAGAACCGTAACAAGATACAACAGTGATGAGGTTATAAATAGGGTACCCGGTATGCAGGAATACAATCCCACATTATGGGTCAATCCTTCAGATGCAAAAAATCTCGGAATAGAAAACGAGGATATGGTAAAACTTGCATCAAAGAGCGGTGAACTGGACATAATAGCAAAGATTACAGATGATGTTATACCAGGAGTTGTATTTACCTATATGCACAATCCCAAAATAAATGATATCGTATCTCCAGAATTTGATGACGAAACTAAAACACCCAAATATAAGTATACGCCCGTAACAGTTACTAAATAAAAAAATTCCTGATATATTTTTATATATACCAATTATTATTTCTTCTTTCCCTATTATGATATTTGTTATACACCGTATTTCATATTATATTCCACTATTCTTTATTATTGAACGGTATACTCCAGGCTTATGCCCTTATTTAAAAGCCCGGCAATATATTGCAGCATACCAACATAATTCAATACCATTCTCTGGATGCAAATACTTTCCAGTATATCCTGAATACTTCTGCACAACATTTCCATTTACACGCTTTTCATCAACCATGTTTTAATACTCCTTTCCGTTCTTCGCCATTGTTTTCACAGGTATTATTGCCCTTATGTATATTAACTGCTGCATACAATATAAATGCTTTAACATCCAGTATTTTCAGTAATAAATACAGTAAAAATAATTATTCTTCCAACGGAATATATTGCTAAAGAATAAACCATAAAATATTTAAACCTAAGGTTAATTAAGTGCTGTAGAAAATTTAAATATATTATTTGTTATTAAGAAAATAATAATTGTTTAGAGGGATTATATGGAAGTATTAAAAACTGGAACAACAACACTCGGTATCACAGCAGGCGATTACGTTATTATGGGAACTGATAGCAGGGCTACCATGGGCAATTTCATTTCAAATAAAAATGCACAGAAATTGTACAAAATAGATACTTATGCAGGCATGACTATTGCTGGCCTGGTAGGAGATGCACAGGTCCTGGTAAGATACATGAGGGCTGAAATGGAACTTTACAGGGTCCAGAGAAAGATAAATATGCCCATAGAAGCAGCGGCAACATTGCTTTCAAACATGCTTAACCAGTCCAAATATTATCCATACATGGTGCAGTTGCTGGTTGGGGGATTTGACAAAAAACCGCATATATTCTCTATAGATGCTGCGGGAGGATCTGTAGAAGATGAGTACGCAAGTACAGGATCCGGCTCCCCATTCGTTTACGGAGTTCTGGAAGCTGAATACCAGCCTAACATGAAACTTGACGATGCTATAAACCTTGCAATAAAGGCAATTAGCGTTGCAAAACAGAGGGATTCTGCATCCGGAAATATGCTGCAAATAGGAGTTATAGACCCGGAGAAGGGATTCAACTATCTTTCAGAGGACGACATACTGTCCAGAATGAAAAAATTAAAACTAACTTTATAAATTATTTTTTTTACATTAAAGGTGTTAAAACATGTCTTTTCGAGATTATCTTAGCGAGGGCAGGTCTATTTTTGATAGGCTTTATCCAGACAACAAGATTACGGAGATTGATTACGAAGGTTCAACAATAGTTGTATATACGAAGGATCAGAATTTATTTTCACAGCGTGATGACCTTGCAAGGCAGATTGCCCAGGAATTGCGGAGGAGAATAGCTATAAGGCCTGATCCCAGTATTATGTCTGATGAAAAGGAGGCGGATGCAAAAATTCGTGGAATCATACCATCCGATGCCGGTTTGCAGGACATATATTTTGAGCCCGACACGGGTGAAGCTGTTATAGAAGTGGATGAGCCCACAATAGCAAATCCGGAAATAATAAAATCCATTAAAGCCGAAACTAACTGGTCACCCAGAATAGTCCGGGCTCCGCCAATGTATTCAAGGACTGTAAAAGAAGTCAGGGAATATTTGAGGGATGTTAAAAAGGAAAGAAAGGAATTTCTCCATAACCTTGGAATAAAACTTACAACGCCCCTGATGCCAGGAGAGACATGGATAAGGATAACGGCACTGGGAGGCCATAGGGAAGTAGGGAGGAGCGCCACACTTATATCAACGAATAATTCAAAGGTTCTTGTTGACTGTGGCATGATAAACATAAATGACCCTGAACACCCATGGGAAGAAGCACCATATCTTTACGCACCTGAAATTCAACCATTCACATCGCTGGACGCGGTGGTATTGACACATGCACATCTGGACCACTCTGGATTATTGCCACTATTATTCAAGTATGGGTATACTGGCCCCGTCTATTCCACAGCACCCACAAGGGATCTTGCAGCACTGCTGCAGAACGATTATCTGAAAGTATCACACAGCGAAAACCATAAACTGTCATATGAATCAAAACATGTAAGGGAAGAGCTTAAACATACTATATCGCTTAAATACAACGAAACAGCAGATATAACGCCCGATATAAGGCTGACATTCTACAATGCAGGGCATATACTGGGTTCTGCTGCCGTGCATCTCCATATAGGGGAAGGCCTGTATAATGTGGTGCTCAGCGGTGACCAGAAATACGAGAAAACATGGCTTTTTAATCCTGCAGTTAACCGTTTTCCACGTGTTGAGACACTTATGCTTGAATCAACGTATGCGGGAAGAGATGATTATTCCTATACAAGAAATGAAGCCACAAATACATTAATTGATGTTGTAAACAGGACATTTGACCGTGGTGGTTCTGTCCTTGTCCCGGTTTTCGCTGTAGGGAGAAGCCAGGAGGTAATGCTTGTGCTTGAGGATGCATACAGGAATAAAATGATACCCGAGAATACAAAAGTATACCTGGATGGGATGATAATGGAAGCAACAGCTATACATGCAGCTTATCCAGAATTCCTTAACAGGGACCTGAGAGATGAAATCATGATCAAACGTGAAAATCCATTTCTCAGCCCTATATTCACCAGTGTGGAAACAAGAAAACAGAGGATTGATGTATGTGACTCACCTGAAAGCAAAGTAATACTTGCAACTGCAGGGATGATGAATGGTGGCCCTGTACTGGAATATTTCAAGACATTGTCAGCAGATTCCAGAAATACACTTGCGTTTGTAGGTTACCAGGCTGATGGAACACTGGGCAGAAGAATTCAATCAGGTGCATCCAGCATCACACTTTCTGATGGCGGAAAATCCACTAAATTTGACATAAATATGGCAGTTGAAAACGCAGAGGGTTTCTCAGGGCATTCTACCAAGAGGGAGCTGCTTAATTTCATAGGTGGAATGCAGCCCAGGCCAAACAGGATTCTTGTCAATCATGGAGATGGAAACAAATGCTATGATTTTGCAAGGTTAATCCATACAAAATTTGGCGTAGAGGCAATATCCATGAAAAATCTTGAAACAACAAGGCTATTTTAATTATTTAATTGAAAACACTGCATTATCAATGTTGCAGTTGAAAATTTTTAAAATTATATATTATTTTCAACATAATTTATATATTTATAGATATATATGATATATTATTTAATATAGGTTTATATTCATTGGCAAATATTCAATTTAAATACACAAATCTAAATATTTGATTTCCATTGCTATTTATGAAAAGCAGTCTGAAAAAAGATTCCCTTTCTTTGTCCAATGTTATTTTTCAGGGCGTAGCAGGATCTGCCCCTGCAGGAGCTGCTGTTGCAACTTTAACCGGATCCGCAGCATTTGCACTTGGTTCCCTTCCATTGTCAGCAGTAGTAGCATTCATTATAGTATTGATAAATGCGGTAATCATCAATAGGATTTCAAGGCACGTTGCAGGTGCTGGCGGCTATTACGCTTACAGCAGGGAAGGAATTGGAAACTTTGCTGGAATATTTACAGGCTGGATGTATATTATGTACCAGATCATGTCACTGGCCTTTATCGGGCTGAGTGTAGCCATATTCCTTCCAGCCCTCCTTGGAACCGTATTCGGAATTGATATCCCATTCTATTCATGGGTATTGCTTCTGATTCTCATAATGGGATTCGGGTATTTTGTATCATTCTCTGGAGTGCGGAATTCTGTAAGATACGCTATGGTAATGGCTACAATTGAAGTTGTCGTAGTAGCAGCTGTAAGCATTATAATAATAACTGCAAAGCCTTCAATAAACACGGTCTCAGTTTTTACACCGGTATACGCTGTACACGGATTTACCGGAGTAATGCTCGGCGTATTATTCATGTACACTGCATTTTCAGGATTTGGCACTGCAACGCCATTAGGCGAAGAGGCTAAAAACGCAAACGCCGTGATTGGCAAGGGCGTACTTATATCTGCAATAGTGCTTGGCTTATTTTTCACCCTGGTTTCCTATGCATTCACAGTAGGATGGGGGCCAACACGCATGCTTACCTACTCTACTGAACTGGTTCCAGGCATTATACTAGCAAAAAACTATCTGGGGCTTGCCGGAGCAATAGTTATAACTGTTTTATTTGTTAATAGCTTATTTACAGATTCTGTGGTGTTTACAAATTCACTTTCCAGGGTTGTTTTTTCAATGAGCCGGGACAATGTACTTCCTGGAATATTGTCCAGTGTCCATTCCCACAGGCAAACTCCACATGTTGCTGCAGGAGTTATGGTCATTATTTCATTTATAATAGGCGTTATCTCTGTAATAACACTAGGAGGGTTCAATGCTTTCCTGTTCGCTGGAATCGCCGCCACATTAAGTGCCCTGCTGGTCCATATGATTGCCAATGCATCACTGGCGGGAATTTTGCATAAAATGAAGCTGAAAATGAACATTGCAATGGATGTTGTGCTGCCTGCTGTTTCGATAGTAATACTGGCGTTTGTATTTTATGGAAGTTTTATAAGCATTGACAACGTTGTAATAATAGCATCTGTGAGTTTTATAGTATGGGCTATTGCGGGCCTTATATACTCCGCAATATCCAGAAAATATCTAATGCACGTGCAAATAAGCCAGAATTAATTATAAAAATTATTTTATAATATTAAATATTTATAAAAATTATAGGGGCAATGACCCATCAGGCGAAACTTTTTTCCAGTCATCCAGAAATCTGTTTAACCCTTCATCTGTTTTCGGGTGCATGGCTAGTTTCTTTATCACATCATATGGAATTGTTACGGCATCTGCACCCATAAGGGCAGCCCTTAGTACGTGCACTGGATTTCTAATTGATGCAACAAGCACCTCTGTTTTGTATCCATAATTTGTGTATTCAGTTTTAATCTGGTCTATAATAGCCATGCCATCTTCCCCAATGTCATCCAGCCTTCCAACAAATGGAGAAACAAATGCAGCCCCATTTTTTGCAGCAAGCAAAGCCTGTATTGCATTGAATATCAGTGTTGTATTGACCTTTATTTCTTTTTCTTTAAGAATCTTCATAGCTTTCAATCCCTGCAGTGTCATGGGTATTTTTATGACTGCATTGCTTCCCAGCGCATGGAGCTTGAGTGCCTGTTCCACCATATCTTCAGCTTTTTCTGCAACTACTTCCAGGCTAACAGGGCCGTTAACCTCCCTCAATATTTCTGTTGCTATTGCCTTAAAGCTTTTTCCGCCCTTTGAGGCTTTCATGATCAAAGATGGATTTGTTGTAACACCATCAATCAATCCAAATTCATTTGCTTCCTTTATTTCTTCAATGTTTGCTGTATCTATAAATATTTTCATTTAAAATCACCTTTAAAGAATCTGTCTGTCTTTTCTACTATATCGTTTACCCCTATATGAAAATAATCGAACAGTTCCATTCCCTTGCCACTCTTTCCAAAAATATCCGGCATCCCGATCCTCATAACCGGAACCGGGTACTCTTCAGATGTTACCTCTGCTACACGTGAGCCAAGTCCGTTGTATATGGAATGCTCCTCAGCGGTAACTATTTTCCCTGTTTCCCGTGCGGCCTTAATTATTGCGGGGCGGTCCAGAGGCTTTATGGATGACATATTGATTACCCTTGCGTCTATTCCCCTGTTTTTTAGCTGTTCTGCAGCTTTAAGGGCAAATGAAACCATTATGCCATATCCCATAATTGTCACATCAGAGCCATCCCTGAAAGTAACAGATTTCCCTTCTTTGAATTCATAATTCTCATCGTTGAGTACGGGGAATTTTTCCCTGGTAAGCCTGACATAATATGGTGATGTTTTCCTGGCTGCGAGGTAATCTATCACACTGACAGTTTCAATTGAATCTACAGGAACAATAACCTTCATATTTGGCAGCCCGGACATAATGCCAACATCCTCCAGTATCTGGTGTGTTGGGCCATCCTCACCAAGGGAAATGCCTGAATGTGTTACCACAAAATTAACCGGAGCTTCGTTATAGCATATTGACTGGCGTATCACATTGTATGTATTGCTTAGAAATACTGCAAAGGTTGAGGCAAATACAGTTTTTCCAGCAAGCGAAAGGCCTGCTGCTGCAGAAACCATGGACTGCTCCGATATACCCATGTTGAAGAACCTTTCAGGAAACTTTTTCCCGAATACCCCTGTTTTTGTTGACGATGAAAGGTCTGCGTCAAGTACCACAATATCCTTATTTTTTTCACCAAGTGAAGCCAGTTCCTTTCCATAGGCATCCCTCAAGCTTTCCATCCTATCCATCTTTTCCATCATTGTGACCCCTCAATTTCCTTTAATGCCTGTACATATTCTTCCTCATTGGCCGGAGGTGAGCCATGGTATTTCGGGTTATTCTCCATATAACTTACACCTTTGCCTTTAATTGTGTTTGCAACAATAAATAATGGCCTATCCCTTGGTTTCTTTGCATATTCAAGCGCATTGACAACTTCATCCATATTATTTCCGTTTATTGTTATAACTTCCCATCCAAATGGGGCCACCTTTTCAGCAACATTGCCCAGTGGCATTATATCCTCTGTAAATCCGTCGAGCTGTATCATGTTCCGGTCAAGAATAGCGGTAAGGTTGCCCAGATGGTATTTGGAAGCTGCCATCAAAGATTCCCATATATTTCCCTCTTCCATTTCACCATCGCCAAGTATGGCATAAATTTTATTTGGCTTTGAATCAAGCTTGGATGAAAGTGCAAATCCTATCGCAACACCGAGCCCCTGGCCAAGTGAACCTGTTGAGGATTCTACACCAGGTATTCCCCTGTGTACATGCCCTTCGAGCTTTGAATTTACTTTTCTGAAGCCTTCCAGCAATTCCACGGGGAAATAGCCACGGAGAGCGAGGGCAGCATACTCGGCAGGGGATGCATGCCCTTTGCTCATTATAAGAATATCCCTATCCGGCTTGTCTGGTTTTTCAGGGTCTATATTCATTTCCTTAAAATAAAGTGCAGTAATAACATCTGCAATGCTCAAAGAACCCCCTGGATGCCCGCTCTTTGCACTGTAAACCATTTTTATAATTTCCTTTCTGATTTCCCTTGCAGTTGCGTTAAGGTCATTGATGGTATAGCTTTCCATTGATTATCATTATTGTATTAACTATAGGCTTAAAAATCTTTTTAAATATATAAAGCAACAAATTTTTAGAGGTCAATTCATAAAGTCTATTTATATCAGGGATATTACAAATTATGATAAAAGTTGGCAAAGGGTTATATGTTGCAGATACGGCCGTAATAATAGGGAATGTAACAGTAGGTGATAATGTTACAATAATGGATTCCGCAGTTATACGGGCAGACCAGAATTCAATAAAAATTGGCGATAACAGCAACATTCAGGACAATGCAACGATACATGTTGACCTTGATTGCGAGACAGTAATAGGAAAAAACGTTTCAGTAGGGCATAACGCTATTGTGCATGGTGCTATTGTAGATGACGATGTCCTGGTAGGTATGGGAGCAATAGTGTTGAATAAGGCGCACCTGAGGCCCGGAACAGTGGTTGCTGCCGGCACTGTGATACCTGAGAACTTTGAGTCCGATGGGAATTGCATGATAGCAGGAGTGCCTGGAAAGGTTAAAAGGACAGGTGAACAGTATTTTACAATGGCTCATCTTAATTCTCTTGAATATTTGAAGCTAAACAAAGATTTCAGGGAAGGAAAATACGAAATTATGAAAGGAAATAGGCATGAATAAATACGTGGAAGGGCTAATATCAGCAATTTCTTTTTTCACAATAATACCATTAGGGGGAAACTATAAAATAACCGGCTATACCATGTATTTTTTCACCTTCACGGGGCTTATTGTTGGATTGATAGCAGGCATTCCATACCTGGTTCTAAGGCCGTATAATTCCCTTATAGCGTCCACGGTTTCAGTTGCTATTATTATCCTCTTATACGGATTCAACCATCTTGATTCCATAATGGACTTTGGTGATTCCATCATGGTAAGGGGCAAAGAGGAAAAACAACGTGTTATAAAGGATAGATATACGGGCTCCGGCGGCATTGGCATGTTATTTATTATATATATTCCTGCCATCGCATTTCTCACTTATTTTAAGCCGGTTACAGGTTTTTTCATAATTATTGCGGGGGAAATGGCATCGAAATACGCCACATTATTTTCCATGTACAGGGCCAAAGCATTCGGTGAAGGACTCGGGAAAATGTTCATTGATAAGGTAAGCGCAAATGCAATAGTTTTGAATGTAATCCCTTTGCTGCTTGCATTCGCATTTAATCTCTATAATATAGCAATAATTGCCGCTCTGATATTTTTATCATATTTCATGAGGTCTGCAATGGAAAAACATTACGGGGGGTTAAATGGTGATCTGGCCGGCAGCATTGGGGAAATATCCCGCCTGCTTTTCTATGCCATAACCTTTGTATTTATAGCCTTAAAATTAAACCTATTTCTTCTTTAGCTTTATGGAAAGCATCTGGTCATATTTCAGGGTATATTTGATTTTTTTATTCCTTATCTCATGTGCAACTTTTTCTGTAAGCTCCTCTATTTCCTCTGAAATAATGTTCCTGTAGATTGTCAATTCTTTTCTATCCTGTGGGAATATCATTTTAAACCTTGTATTTTCCCTTCTGTACCCGAAAGGTTTTTTATTTTTCCTTATCTCTTCCATATTCAATTCCAGCAGGATATCATCAAATTGCTTCTCCTCCTGGTTTAATTTTGATTCACTTTCAACGATTTCCCACATATCAGGAAAGTATTTTTCCAGATCCTTCCACTGGAAATTTTCATCAAATATAATATGGCCACTATAATTTTTCACCATTGCCAATATATAGATAATACATTAAGTTTTTCTTTGAACTTAGAAATGATTATATTTTATTGTGCTATAGTGTATAGAATGGTTAACAGGATTAAAGTTATAAATGATGTCGGTGAGCTGGTTACCATATTCCATGCGGCTGATACCGATGTAAAACGAAAGTTACTCCTTGACCTTTCTACCGGCTGGGTAACAATGCCACAGATAGATGAAAGGTATGGCGTTGAAGGCAAAAAATCACTTCATTACCTGGATAAAATAAGAATGATAGAGAGCCAGTGGATAACAGGAAACAAGGGTCCGGAAAAGGCATACCATACTTATTATACAAATGTTCAGATCAATCTTATAGGTTCTATGGCGGACCTTTCAGACATAATATTTGCTACCACATTAAACGATGAGCAACTTCAGTCCTATGAAGAAAAGATTATAGCAATGATGGCAAATGGCGGAGTGTTTGTAGGTGATGTTGCGGACTCATTAAAAATATCACAGACACTTTTAAAGGGAATTGTAAATAGATCCTCCGTGCTCACAATTAAGGGCTATAGAATAGAGATGGAAAACGGCGCATGATCACAGTAATCAGGATAGGGCACAGGCCATTCAGGGACAAGAGGATTACAACCCATGTGGCACTGGTGTCCAGAGCTTTTGGAGCTGACCGCATACTTGTGGATGAGAAAGATGAAACACTTGAATCCACTGTCAATAGGGTAACAGAAAATTTTGGCGGGAATTTTTCCATAAAAACAGGAATTAACTGGAAAAAGGAATTCAAAGATTTTAATGGAGTAAAGGTAAACCTTTCCATGTACGGAATAAATGTTGATGACCGGATAGGTGCAATAAGAGAATCAGTAAAGGGAAAGGACGTTATAATTTTAGTTGGTGCAGAGAAGGTTCCAATCGATGCGTATAATATTGCTGATTATAACATTGCAATTGCAAATCAGCCACACAGTGAAGTTTCTGCCCTCGCTATATTTCTTGACCGTTTTTATGAGGGCAAGGAACTGGAAAAAAAATATGAGGGAAAAATGAATGTTATCCCCATGGACAATGGAAAAATGGTAAAATTTATTCCTGATGAACAGCAATGCATGAAACTACTTTATGGGGAAAAGGCAGATGAAAGGATTATAGAGCATGTAACAACCGTCTATAAGCTGGCAATGGCTATTGGCAAATATGCCGGCGCAAATATGGAGTTAATCCGCGCAGGTGCATTGCTCCATGATATAGGCAGGACAAAAACCAATGGAATCGGGCATGCAGTAGCCGGTGCTGACATTCTCAGAGAAAAAAACATAGATGAGGCTATTGTCAGAATTGTGGAAAAACACACAGGGGCGGGTATCCTACCTGATGAGGCTAAAAAACTGGGGCTTCCTGATAGAAACTACATCCAGGAGACCCTAGAAGAAAAAATAGTTGCCCAGGCAGATAACCTGGTATCCGGGAAGAAAATAGTAACTCTGTCAGATACAGTAAACAGCTACCATCTCAAGGGGCTTGATGAACCTGCTGAGAGAATTAAAAAATTGCATATGGAACTTTCATCTATCTGTGGGAAGGATCTGGATATTATAGGCAAAGAAGTTATAATGGAAATGAATTAATTATTCCTCGTCCTTACTTTTGCTGGATATAAGAAATCTGCATGCGCTGTATCCATTTACCTGCCTGTGCGTAGATTTTACATTTGCATCTAAAACCTGTGAAAACATTTTTGTTTCCATGGAACATGCAATACCAAAGTTTTTTGAAATAGAAAGTATAGGGCAGTTATACTCTATTAACTCAAAATTTCCCTGGGCTCTTTTAACCTCCGGATAATAATCCGCATTTCTCCTGAGTATAGCAAGCTCATTTACCTTTTCATCAAGATTTTTCCCCCTCATGGCACCGGTATATTCAGATCTAACTTTTGAATACCTGTCCTTTAGAAATTCTTCGAGAAGTTTTTCATTGCCGGTAGTTTTTATAAAATCCATGAAATCATTTAGCATTGAATCAGAACTGTTTCCCAGCTTATTGTTTGATACTGGCAAAGCATAAAATATAAAAGAAGGCCTTCCTACCTTTTTCTTTACTATTTTCCTGGCCACGGCTCCCTGCTGTTCAAGAGCAGAAATATGATTAAGGACTGCCATTTTTGATATGCTCATTTTTTCGGCCAGCTCATCAAGGGTCAGGCCCGGAAATTCTTTCAATAAAAGTATTATTTTTACCGGTGTTGGATATTCTTCCATGGAAATGAATCCAGTTATAATATAAATATATATCTATTTTACTTTATAAAGTTTATAAATTATTATCTATATATAATATGCTTGCGTATCTAATATTATGGCACCATTAGATCCACGTGATATTGGAATTTATAATGATAGAAAGAAGTCCGAAATAGATGTGTATATCGATAGGGAATGGAATGGAGACAGATCCTGGCTTTATAAGAAGCATAATTATGAACAGAAACGCCATAGGACACACCGTTACTGTATCCGGAAAATATTAGTATCCATAAAATCCATATTCGGGAAAGCCTGACTGGGGACATGGAACGTTTCATGCACAATTTATTAGACAGAATTTAAATGGGTGTGCTAAATTATGTGGTTTACATTCGACTTATTGAAATTATGTGATATGGGCTACAACATAACTGGAGGCAAAATAAAATATATTATTGCCCGGAGGTTTTTTTATAAGATGAAATCTTCTTTTTAATGCTTAAATTCATACGCTTTAAGAATGCATTGTTAATTGCTAAATATAATACAGAAACTACGAGGCTACTCATGGCAATTAAAAGCCAGAATGTAGCCGTTGCACTTTCGTAATATGATAGCATATACAATCCGACTATTGAACCTGAAAATGAACCAAAGCTTATGAATAAATTATATATCCCTATGTAAGTTCCCTTCATGTTGTTTGGGGCAATGGAAGTTATTATTGTCTGTGTTGTAGGTGCAACAAAATCTTCACCGACAGTCATAATCCCCATGGATAAAAGGAAATAGTCTATGTTTTTTGAAAACATAAGAACTATAAAACCCAGAAAATAGAATAGCATGCCCACTGACCGGAACAATACGGGCCTTGTTTCCCTGTTCATTAGTTTGAAAATGGGATACTGCAATAAAACTACGAGAATGCCGTTCAGTGAGTAAATATAAGCCAAATAAAGTATTGGCAACCCCTCAAAGTCAAATGCATACAGTGTTAATGATGCCCCTCTTTGCCTTAAAACAAAGGCCATGATAATGCCTATAATTATAAATAAAATAAAAAACCTGTCCTTATATGCCAGTTTGATGTCATTCTTTGTTAAGTATTCTATTTTAGACGGGAAATAGGTTTCTTTAACGTTGAAATATAATATTATTATTTCTATGAACGTTGCTATACCTGCCATTAGGAATATGTATTGAAAGCCGTAAACAGATAAAATAGCACCGAGTATAGGCCCTATAGCCGCACCGGCATTTGCCATGACCCTTATTTCAGTATAGCCCGATAATCTCTGCTTCAGGGATGTGACATCAGCTATTGAAGCCTGTATAGCGGGATATTGCAATGCATTTATGGCAATTGTTGAATAGAACAGCCCTATCAATAACATGACAGGAAGCCTGTAAAGTACGGTAAAATACATAGATATATACAACAATCCTGCGGGGATAGGGATTAATATTAAAAATACTCTACGCCCAATTCTATCGGTCAATATTCCGGAATAATACTGTATTGCAGACATCAATAAAATTGCAACGCCCAAAACTATTCCAGTTTCTATAAATGATATGTGGTATATAAAAACAAATATTAAAGGCAGGAATATGAAGGAAGATACCCTGCCCGATGCACGTATTAGCCTTGTGAGGCCCAGATAGAACACCCTTCTATCCAATTATTACACCCCGGATTGAATTACATAGTAAATCCTGATGAAATTGCGGGCTACGGGAGAAGTAGAAAGAAACATATTATGCTTTATAATTTACCAGTATATTATTTTTTACTTGATTTTTAATATGTGTAAAGGATTGTTTTTCCAGAGGATGGCTAACATATAATTTTTAGTGGACATGCCTGCATAAAATCAATAGAAATGGTATATGCCAGAATGTAAGTAATTCCAATCTAAACAAACAGGAAAATTATATGATAGTGTTGAATGGAAGTACTTTAATATTAAACTAAAAAACTGTTAGAAATTAAGTGTGACATAGCTTCCGCTCTCCAATTATCAACAAAGATGTGCCAATGTGTTAATTCAATAAAATTTATATTTTACCCCTGCATGTTTGTCATATGTCTGGAAAATACCTTATAATAATATCTTCTGGTCTTGACCAGAAAGGGAAGATGATTGTTGGGCTAAATTTTGCAAAGAACATTTACAGGAAAAAACTGGCAGAAGATGTTAAAGTCGTATTCTTTGGGCCAAGCGAAGAGTCTCTGGCAAAGCATGATCCTGATGTTGACACCCTCTTAAAAATACTGAGAGATATGAACGTTATACAGATTGCCTGCAGTGGATATGCTGTTGCCAAGAATGTAAGTGAAGATATATCAAAAATAGGAATGAAGCTGGAAGACGTTTCTGATACTATTACTAATTTTGCGGATCAGGGTTATAGAATAATAACATTCTGATCTTCAGAGGGCGCAACTTCAGTGGTGCGGTATCGCTTCCCGTTAAGGAAAATTTTATTTTACGATCCAATCCGCAGGGAAGCCCATGATTTTTGCAGTAAATCAAACCGGGAATGCTAAACAAGGCCTTTGAAGAAATTCGTGGATAAGCATAACTTAAAAAATAGTAAACTTTTATGAATGGGCTCTTAATTCCAGGGAATATACACTCTAAAATTTTTTTTTTAATAACCTGTACACAAATTTCTGATTCGTTGAATTTGCGTGATGGAGTTAAATGGTACGATATGCGGAGAGAATGCTTTTATAAGAAACTTTTTATTATTGTTTATTATTGTTTATTATCTTTAAATGATGAAAATTCAATATGATATCGTAGCCGACACTTTATATATATACCTAACTAATTTAAAAATTGTTGACACCATTCCTGATAATAAAAATGAGAATATTTTTTTGATGTATCAAAATATGGAAAAATAGTAGGCATAGAAATTTTAAATGCGAGTCTTACGGATCTTAAATCGGTTAAAAATCGATTAAAACATTATAAAATAAATATACCGGAACTCAGAATTTTTGGCACAATAAAAACATTGGATTAAATAGGATAATATTATCATCGCACGCATCGGACAGAATTAAAGAAAGGTCAATAAAAACGAGTGAAATTGAAACAACCATTATTGCTCCGAACAAATCAATAAAGGAAGATTTTGAATTGAACACATGCCTTAATTAAAGGTCTCTACTCATCCTTACAGTTATCCTGGAACTTGCAACTCTAAATAGTTTTATATCGTCAGTTATTAGGCCATAGCCTTTTTCTATTGCAGATACAAGAAATGACGAATCATAGAATGTTAGGCCCTCCTTCAAGGCAAGGGACAATACAGAAGACCATGTCGGAATAACCTGTTCTATAGAATTAATCAACTCAAATAAAACTGAACCAATATCTTTTGCTTCTTCCTGTGTTATTGTATTCTTAATATTACTGTTTTTCCATATAACGTTTCCAACTTCATAAACTGCAAGAGGTATAGTTGCATTATCCATGATTTCCGTATACTTGCCCCGCTGGAACAGGTTAAATATTGAAGAGGTATCTAATATATTCATCTGTCCCTATCCTCTCTGATATCTTTTACTAATTCATCCATTTTTAATTTCGATAAAGTGGGTGCTATTTTTTTCATTTTTTCCATAAGTTCGTTATTCCTGTACTTTTTAATTTCATAGTGTATGGCTTTTCTAATAAGCTCAGTCGGGTTTATACCAAGTTTTCTTAATTCTTCCCTATCTTCTTCGGTAATTTTCGCGGATAGTGTTGTATACTTAGACATACGGCAATATATACTACACATATTTATAAATTATTGTAATACGTATATAACTACAACATTTCATCGGATAAAAATAGTCCAGAATAACCATGCGGCCAAAGCCTGTGTATCATGCATATGACCATATAAAATTGAAGTTGTTTTCTGTTTTGAAGTCTTCTCTGAATGATTGCGATTTTTGTTTTTATCATAAACAGGTAACTCTGTTTAATCGTATGTTAACTTCAGCAAAAAATTGTAATATTCCCTTCCATTAATGGCCATAAAAACTTAAGCGACCCATTTTCCATTGTAATAATCTAAAGTAATAGCAAGATTATAGATATATGCCAACCATAAAAACATTCAATGCTTTGAAGTTATACCCCGATAGTACTTAATGAGAAACCAATATAAAAGGAAGATTTGCGTTCAAATCCTGGTAGGCCATACCCGCATTGAGACCACAACCAGGTATACTCACTTAACACAAAAAGAGGTTGGGGAAGCCGTAAAAGAAAGTGTTGAGGCCTTATTTCGCCTCAATCGGCAAATGACGGATTTTGAGTGGGAGCAGTTGGGGGCTGACCCTAATGTAGTGGAAGCACTGGGATTTGAACCCAGATCTAAGGGTCTCTTCCATGTTTCATCGTTCCAGTCATTCATCATAAATTCAGACGACCTTTAGCTAATCACAAACTGACTGGAGCCCTCTAGGATACCTGACTACCCCATGCTTCCTGATACGTATATTTATTTTTAATATAAATATCTATAGGATAGCTCGTGTATGGGCCATTATTTCTGGTGCAGTATTATTACTGAATAAGCCAGTATACCTGAAAATCCCTTCTGCAATTCACATGAAGGGGGTGCTAGCTTTAAAGCATTATCGGAATACTAATGTTGTATTATTTGTAATTGTTGGCAAGCTTCTCACAGAGGCTATGTACTATAAAGTCGCTCTAATCCCTATTTTAATTAGCTCTCATGTTGAAGAATTTTTCTCCAGCATAGATGGCAAATAATTACAATACCGGTATTGCTAAGGTATAATGATAATATGTTTCCTTTAGGAAACAAAAACATATTTTTTATGTTTCTATGTAGAAACATATGTTGGATAAAGAATCTGTTAAAAGAACGATAACAGAATTAATGAATATCCAGCACCCCGATTTAGTAAAAAGGGAGATTGATATAGGTATATATAAATAAAATTGTAGTTATAGCAGAGGTGCGCCGCGCAGGAAAAACATATCAGATGTTTAATGGGTAAAATCTTTAATAACATCTGAAGTACCATGGAAAATATAAATCAATTAAAATATTATAAAATAAATTTACCGGAGCTCAGAATTTTTGGCACAATAAAAACATTGGATTAAACATGATAATCTTATCATCACACGCATCAGGGAGTATCAAAATATTTAATACCAAATAGACCTGCAACTTCGCTCTGGAGAGAGCCTAACATAGAAACACAGTTCAGCATTGCAAATTATTTTTATTAGAAAATTGACCTTAGGGGCAAAAAGAACAATCTTTATCAAGAATTTCTTTCATTGAAATCTATGTCATGAAACTTTCGGATAAAGAAATTACAGGGTTTGCAATATTGGTTCTTATTGCATAGAATGTAACTGGGATAAATACGTTGTTTGAAGATACATACAATAAATTAACAGACAATAATGATCATAAAATATGAATAGGAGAAAGACAAACTATAAGCTATAATAAATCCGGGTAACTCAAACGGCTGAACTCTTACACCTATCCCGTATCTTTTTATCTGTATTTCTCATATTTTATTACCTCTCTGCTCAAAAGATGTATATCTTCAGATTATTTTATGGTAAAATTCATTGATAACAGGATGGTTTATATTTACGCATAATTTCACACACAACCGTTTAACTGGATATTTTATCTTGCCGGTACTAACACTAAAATATAAATATTATTTGTTTTATTGTATACAATTGATATAATTATTATAGAAAAAAATTATATAACGTTATAGACTACATAACACAAATATGAAATCTAAAATTGTTTGCCCGAAATGCAACGAAGAATTCGATGCGCCTAGATGGGACAAAAAAAGATTCGGGTTTGGTGCGGTACCCCCTGGAGTTGGTTTTATTAAATGTCCATATTGTAAATACAAAGCCCATAGAAGCGAATTTTCTGTAGCTGAGGATACCGAGGAATAGATCTGTGAGCGTTTCGTTTTCCAGGGTAAATATACGTACCAACTACCCACAGCTAAAGTAGTGAGCTGGCATCGGGTTTCCACAATGGACGAAAAATAACCTGCTACAATAGGCTGGTTGGCAACAGCCATGTTTCTGATATTTAATGAATCAATAAAATATACCTTCTCTGCTAATCCACAGAAAATGCCTTTAAATATATCACAATGGGTATATTATTTCTATTCCAAATTCTTTAATAGTTCTTTCCTTATTTTTAAAATCTTTATCAAAGGTGATAAATTTATCCGCATGTATTATAATAGCATTGGCAATATGCAGGCAATCCAGTGTTTTTAATTTTATAGAATTTATTATATCTATTCCGGTATTTATGCTTCTGTTAAAATCAATATCAACTATTTTTATATCATTTTTTATTAATAGATACTCATCTAATGCCTCTATTTCCTCTTCAATTACACCGGATCTGGACAAAACACTTTTTATTTCAAGTAGATTTAATTCAGTAATAATTTTATTATCGTAATTTTTCATTAATTTATTGGCTAGATTGTATTTACTGTCATTTTTATCAATAAGGGAAATTAAAATATTCGTATCTATGTATTCCATTATTCTCTCTCTAAAATTGATTTTTCAGACAACCCTGCTGGCAATTCAGGCAAGCCTTCCTTTAAATATTTTTCAAGCAATTCCTGTGTTTTTTCCTTTTTTTTAATTACATTATTAACATTATTAATTCCGTGTTCCATTATATAATTTATAGCATCTGTCCTGCTGTTTACTATTTTAAATGATATTAGTTTATTTGTAGTATTTAGCATATCGTCTGATAATCTAATACTTACAACTTTATTCATATGATTACATAACCATAAATTGTATATATATCTTTGTAATTAATTACATATTCATTTTAGTATTACAACATAAAAAGCACTGTAATGAGTGGAGTTTATATTTACACATAATTATGTAAACTATCCTGTAAAAATTACTTTGCCCCCCATACTACTTTGCACTACAAAGTAGTAGTGTTATTGCTTGAAGAATTAACAGTAATTGAAACTTTCTGGATTATATTAAAAAACCATTATAAACACCTGAATTCTAATAGGATAAACTTTGTGGTGGACGCACTGGCACTCAAGGCAGGAATGTGCAGAAAAAGAAACAGATAGGAGGTATATAATTCCTTCCTGTGTTGGAAGAAAAAAGATCGGGCAGTATTAGGCTCCCATATCTGGGTATGAAATGAAGTGCGTGATATTATACATAGTTGCAACAAACATGTGTATTTCACCCGATAAATTGATTAAACTGTAGAGAAAAATGAGATTATATGGAAATAATACAGGATAAGCAGGAAATTCCATGCAAAAATTATAAAGCCCGAAAACTCACATGGTTTAATGCGGCTTTAATCTTAAAGCCAGTAATGCCCATACGTTTATTGCTTATCACTGTCCAGGATACCTGCTACGTGCTTCAATATTTCCCTCTCCAGTATAGTTCCTATAAATTTTCCCGATTTGTCAACTACCGCAACTATAGGCGGGTCATATTCCTTGAATATTTTAATCAGGTCGGTTGCAGGAGAATCGCAAAGTACCTTTGCTGCCGGAACTATCTTTCCCTGGTATACTGATAGTGTCCTTAACTGGTTATGCCCCATGGTAACCATATCACTTAGCGTAAGCTGCCCGAGAACCTTCAATTTTGAATTTATTACTATAACAGCCCTTGCATTTAAGTCTGTACACATTTTAAATGCCAGGCTTATAGGATTTTTACTATTTACCGACACAGACTGGAAGGAACTTGCTATATCACATGCCTTCAAATTTTTGAATTCAGCGTTTACCATTTCCCAGACATAATTTGACTTTTTAGTTTTGACCACCGGTGCCTTAACATTAAACAATGCCGGTATTACCACAGTCAATAACGTTATTGCTATCATGACTGCAGAATAATCATACCTGCCAATGAGGGATAATCCAAGAGCAACAACAAGCAAAGCTGCGTCCACGCCCCCGTGCACCGATGTTCCGAAGGCGTTTTTCCATGTATCCACATGCATGAACCTTGAGGTTATGGTGCCTGCTATTGGCTTTAATATAATGGCTATTGCAAAAATCAAAAGTCCAAGGGTGATAAGTGGCAGTGTAATCTTAACAAAATAGAGGCCAAGGCCAATAAAAAACAGGGGTTCAAAAAATCCATATGTAAATGTTGATACTTTTTCGGCAACAAGTGGCCTCTCGTTAATAAACTCTCTCAGGGAGATTCCTATAAAAAGGGCAATAATAGCTGAGTTAAATCCATATAGCTGCCCGACAAATCCAAGTACAAGGACAAACCCGATTATAACTGCTATTACAGTTTCATTGGCTCTGGCACTGAAATCTATCTTCACCAGTAGCCTTGTCAGTACATATCTTGAAAATAATAGTATAAAAACAAGTGATACAACGAGCTCCATTGCTATTTTGAGAACCAGGTATATGGTAACTACTTTTCCGTAGAGGTCAGCAAGGAATGAAAATAGTATAACTCCGGATATTTCCATTGTTACAACCTGCTGGAAAATGCTATTTCCCTCTTCAGTATGATTCAGCCCTGTGTCTGTCAGTAGCCTTGTTAAAGGGCCGGCACTGCTCATTCCTGTTACCAGGCCCACAATCAGGGCTATGAGGACACTGTGAAATATGTAGTATACAACAAATGATATTAAACCAAATGGAAGTATGAACTCAATTACGCCGGTCAATATGTTTGAAGGATTCAGAAGCTTTTTTGTTTCCAGTTCCTTGAATTCCAGGGCACCTCCCGTAAAAAGCAGAAAATTAATTCCAAGGGATATAAATAGGGAAATGTTTGGAAGTATTGTTATCAGCCCCAGTACTCCCGGGCCTATAATTATTCCAATTATTATTGCCGCAACATATGAAACGATCCTGAATTTTTCGAATAACCCCTCTCCAAGTTTGGCGAGTAGCAACAATGCACCGATAAATAAAAGTGCAAGAAGTGAGTCGGATAGTCCGTACATTACGGTAAGATGTAGGTGGATTATTTAATATTTTTGCTAAAATTTGCCTATTTTCTGCTATTTATTTAAAATAATCAAAGAATTTGCTTAAATCATAAAAATAAACCTGAATAAATCCCGGCTTCCGGATTCGAACCAGAGACCTATGGATGACTGCGTTTTCTGGCAGTATATCACTCTACAGTCCATCGCTCTACCAACTGAGCTAAGCCGGGTAGCAGATAATCATTACAACGGATATAAATTTTAACATTTATGCCGGTTATTATATTCTACTTGAATAACTAATGGTGGTATCATTCCACAGTTAAAGCGATGGAATTTTTCTTCTGTTGAATTAAATATTTTATTTGCTCCGCAACAGCAAAATTTCATTAGATACCTGCTGTTAAGCTATAAATTAATTAACATAATCTATTTATTGGATATTATGAAAGTAATAGATGGATTTAAAAATGAAAACTTGCATTTCAGATGGTCTCCGGCAAATATTCCTGTGGAACATGTGTCCCCTGGAGAAACGCTAACCATTAAAATTCCGGATTCATCAACAAAGCAGATCCAGAAAGATTTTAATAGTGAGGACCTTAAGAAAATAGACGACTCTAAGGTAGATGCAGCTGTGGGGCCGGTGTATGTAGATGGGGCTGAAAAAGGAGATACTTTGAAAATAGAAATAAAAAGCATAGAAGTAGGAACATGGGGATGGAGCGCAATAATGAAAGACTTTGGTGCCCTGAGCCCGGAGTTTGATGATAGGCTCGTAATATGGGATATAAATAAAACAGAAGCCAGATGCATGAATAAAGGCTTTCTTGACAATGTAAAGATACCGGTAAACCCTTTCCTTGGCATCATCGGAACTGCTCCTGGAAATGGAGAATTTGGGATGATACCACCGAGGAATTTTGGCGGGAATATGGACAATAAATTTTTAAGTGCCGGTTCTGTACTTTACCTGCCGGTCAATGTAAATGGTGCACTGCTTTCATTTGCCGATCCCCACGCATCCCAGGGCGATGGCGAGGTTTGCGGGACTGCCATAGAGACATCCTGCACAGCTGTGGTGAAAGTAGATTTGATAAAAGGGAAGGCAATAAAATATCCCAGGATAGAGTCCAGAGGAAATGCCGGAACTGATTGCATAATCTCTATGGGCATAGAAGATAGTTTAGAACCTTAACTCCACAAATTTATAGGGAATACATCCATTATTATTTTTAGTCATTATGTTTTTACAGTTATATAGCAATGCAAACATTAATATTATATATTCCCTATATAGGGTATATGGAAGAATGGGTAAAGGATGTACTGCAAGAAGAAAAAAGGAAAAGGAAGATTCCACTTGAGGTGAAGAGGCTAAACGGCAATTATTATTTATACCATTCAACAACTAAATATGATAAGGAAAAGCATGGTGCAAGGAAAGTATCTGATTACATTGGAAGAATTACAGAGAATGGCATAGTAAGCAATGACAATTCCAGGTCTGTGTATGAATATGGAAATTCAGAATTAATATACTCTGTATCAAAGGATATAATAAAACTATTGAAGAAATACTTCCCGGATACATGGGAATCAATATATGCAATGTCAGTGGTAAGGCTAATAAGCTATACACCGATGAAAAGCATTAAGGAAAGATGGGATAAACTGTACATGTCCAGATATATCAATGCGCATGTATCGCCCAATACATTGACAGACCTTCTTATTGAAACAGGTTCAGATATCAGCAGCCAGTATGATCTATTCAATGATTTAATGCACGATTCCATGAAGCTTGCATTTGATCTATCATCAATATTCTCAAGGTCAGAGAATATAAATATGGCAGAGAAGGGGCATAACCATGAGCATGAGTATATACCACAGATAAATATTGCAATGGTATTTGACTTAGATTACTATAAGCCTGTTTTCCTTAAATCATTGGATGGTTCTGTAAGGGATATAAAATCTTTAAGGAAGGTACTGGAAGAGATTAATTTTAATGGAGTATTAGTAATGGACAGGGGGTTTGCATCATATTCCTTAGCGGATGAAATAAATAATAAATTCATAATGCCATTGAGGAGGAATAATAAGATTATTGATTATAATGCTATATTCAAGTCAAGCTTCATGTACAGGGACAGGGGAATACTTTGTACATCATATAAATATGGAAAATATTATGTATACATATTTCAGGACCAGCTGTTGATGTCAGAGGAGGCAAATACATTCATATCATTGATAGCTGACAATAAGAAGAGCCAGGATGATTATAATAGTGCATCTAAAGTATTCGGCAAGATTGCAATATTGTCAAATATAGATGACAAACCTGAAAATATATACCTAATGTATAAGCAGAGGGAAGAGATAGAACAGTCATTTGATGCTATGAAGAATGAATTGGAAAATGACAAGTCATACTTGAGCAATGATGATTCCATAAGGGGATATTTCTTTATTTCATTTGTATCATTATACATATATTACTCAATATTTGTGTTAATAAGGGCCGCAGGATTGACTGATAAATTATCTGTAAAGGATGCATTATTAAAATATTCAAGGGTTTACAGGATTGTACACAACAGTAAGGAAATTATTTCAGAGGTTCCTGCATCATCCGAAAGGATAGATGAACAATTAGGTACAAATATATTCCCTAAAAAGTTGGGGAGTTAAGGTTTAGAAAAATCAGCTAAAGCGGCCATATGGGAAATGATCGGTATACTTTCTGAATATGGTTTCTCCAGAGAAGAAGCATATATCCTCTGCAGCGTGGCAGGGAACCTTAAAATTTCTGAAATGGTGGATATGCCAGACTATGTTGTTTCCATGGAACTGGACAAAAATACGGTTAGCAGCAGAAATGCCAGCCAATGACAAAATCTTATAATATACTATATGATTATTATTTAATGTTATTTTCAGAAGCCAGCAAAAAATTCATGGAGATGGAATCGACAACGAAGAGGCTTGAACTCACATCAATACTGGGTTCATTGCTTGAAAATGCAGGGGATGACCTGAAGGAACTGGTATATTTAATACAGGGCAAGCTGGCACCGGATTATGAGGGTATAGAATTTGGAGTTTCGGGGAAGCTTATAGTGAAATCCCTTGCAGCCATATCCGGAATGGATGAGGAAGAAGTCAACAAATTGTTTTACAAGAATGGCGACCTTGGTATAACTGCCTCTGAAATCAGGGAAAAAATGGAACAGAAGCCACTTTTCAGGGAAGACCTTACCGTACACTATGTGTATACAAGGCTTATGGAACTTGCAAAATCAGCAGGGCATGGAAGTGTAAAGGGGAAAACAGATATTTATGCGGACCTCATGGTAAATTCATATCCTGAAGATATAAAGTATATTACGAGGATAATCATGGGGAAACTCAGGTTAGGCGTTGCAGATTCCACAATACTTGATTCCCTGGTGCATGCATTTTTCTCTAAAGATAATGCGGATATGGTAGAAACAGCTTACAATTTTCATCCAGACATAGGGCTTATAGCAACGCTCCTGCAGAAAGGCGATATAAAGGCCATAAGCAACATAGGCCCTGAGCCATTGATTCCATTCAAGGTAATGCTTGCAGAAAGGCTGAGGTCCATCGATGATATAAGGGAAAAAATGAACCACCACGTATCATTTGAGTATAAATATGATGGGCTCAGGACAGAGTTGCACAAAAAAGGGGATAAAATTAAGATTTTTTCAAGAGGGCTTGAGGAAACAACTGAAAATTTCCCGGATATTATAGAAAATTTCAAAAAGAGCTATTCATTTGAATCCATAATAATTGATGGAGAATCGGTTCCGTTTAATCCCGATACAGGGGAATTGTTCCCATTCCAGATGGTTTCCAAAAGGAGGGGAAGAAAATATCAGATTACAGAAAAATCCACTGAAATACCCCTTGTTATGTTTATTTTTGATATACTTGAGCTCAATGGAAGGATACTTGTTAACCTCCCATACGAAGAAAGGCGTAAAATTCTTGAAGAAAATTTTGTAGATAATGAGCACTTTAGGCTGGCAACAAGATTGTCCTCGGATGATTCTGAAGAGATTAACAAATTCTTTGAACAGAGCATAGAGGATGGGTGTGAAGGCATTGTTGCGAAGGATACATCTGATGAATCTGTTTACCGTGCAGGGGCTCGTGGGTGGCTTTGGATAAAATTTAAAAGGGATTATCAGAAAGAACTTGCGGATTCCATGGACCTGGTAATTATCGGTGCATTTAATGGCCGTGGAAGGAGGGCAGGGGCATACGGTGCACTCCTCATGGCATCATATAACGAAGAAACACATGCATTCGAGTCAGTCACAAAACTGGGAACAGGATTCAGTGATGAGGTATTATTTTCATTGCCAAAAATGCTCTCTGATCTTGTAAGAGACCACAAACCTGCTATGGTTGAATCAAAAATGGTTCCTGACATCTGGATATATCCACAGATAGTTATGGAAATCCAGGGAGCAGAAATTACTGTAAGCCCTATACATACATGTGCTTTTGGAAAAATAGAGAAAGATTCCGGCCTTGCGTTAAGATTTCCCAGATTAATTAAAATACGTGACGATAAAAACGCTGAAGACGCTACAACTACCAATGAAATTATAGAACTTTATAAAATGCAGAAAAAAACAAAATAAATAAAGAAGAGTGTTTACTCTTCGTTGTCGTCGTTTCTGTTATAATTACTTCTTCTGTTGTTGTTTCCGAATCCACCACGGCCTCCGTTTCCACGGTTGCCCTGATTTCCGTATCTGTTGTTGTAATTATTGTACTGGTATTCGTATTCCTTCTCACTCATATCAAGTTCTTCGTTCGGCTCTATTTCCTCTTCTGATTCTGCCATGGCTCTGTATTTCCCTACGTTTAATCTCATGTGGCCTCTCAACAGGGAAATGTATCCGTTATCGATTTTAAGAACTTCTCCATCCCTTATATCTTTGGTCTGGTCATCCCACAGTGTGAGTGTTATTTTTCCTGTATCATCAGCAACTATAACCTCACTTACTGATTTGTCTTCTCCAAATCTGGTTTTGATCTCTTTTGGCTCTCCTAGTACTACAACCTTCCCAACAACATTAACACGCCTTGATGAAGGTGTTAAATCCTTAATTTTGGTTATTTCATCCATATTATTACTTCCTTTAATCCTTTCGGACGTACAATAATATTTAATGAATATATAAACATGCCTATTTTGAAAACATTTACCATTAATAATAAAGAACTTGCAAATATTGACTTGCATGTTGGTTCACATTTTCCTTAATCCCGGATGTATTTTTATTTTCAAAATATAGAGAGAATTGCTAAAGTCATATTCACAGAAAATTAAATGGTGCAATATAAAAATATGTTCAGTGGGGCTGGCCGGGTTTGAACCGACGACCACCTGGTTATGAGCCAGGCGCTCTACCTAGCTGAGCTACAACCCCAAACGCCGTCAGTCGGGCTTGAACCGACGACCGCTCGGTTAACAGCCGAGTGCTCTACCAACTGAGCTATGGCGGCTTACTACGGTTATTGCATTTTTGCTTTTAATATTTTGCTTTCAAATATTGAGGCAGTAACAATAAGTGTATATGACGGAATACAAAATCGGATAAATATTTTATCATTTTAAAAGCAATATTTCACTGTATTATTTCTATATCATCCTTTATTTCATTTTCGCCGATACTGAATATTTCCAGCCTGATTGTGTATTTTTCAGGAATAATGGAATGGGCATCAAGGGTTTTATAAGCATTTCTTGAGAAGAATATTCCGTCATTGGGGCCACAACCTCCCGGGTTTAGATATAACCTGACAGGAGTGCCCTCCAGATCCGCCAGGTCATCCGTGTTGAGGTACTTTTCCTTGCCAGTGACCTTCAGTATGCGCCCTTCCATATCGATTTCATTTTCAATTCCTAATTTCGAAGAAAATTTTAGTGAACGTGCAGGGATATACAAATTGGACGCATCGGGATTGATAGGTTTTACCAGCTTTTCAGTTTTTAATGTGGATTCTATAATTGCAGCCATGGGGTTAAATATGAATATAGTTTATAAGACTTATTTCGTGTTAGGAAGCAAATTGGATTGCCAGAAAGGTTCATCAAACCTGTCATCACATAGCCATATGCTGGAAGTATCCTCTGGGGATCTTGTAGACCTGCCTGCTGCCTGCTTTACTTTAATAAGTGCAAATTCGTAATAGAGCAGGTTGTATGCATTTTTTTTCAGCACTTTTTCAAGATATTTTATTTTATCCTTTCTGTAATCATCAAGGGGTATCAGAGGAAGCCCTGCAATGATTACATCGCTGATCAGGCTTTTTCCACGGTTAACCAGCTGTATGCCCTCAAGAAGTTTGCCACCGTGCACAGAAAAAATAATTATTTTTCTCTCCTTCGCTTTCTTTTCTATATAGGAGTAAGAAATTTTCTTGTTTTCGAATACACAGTTTGCCCTCATGCTTTCGGGCAGGTAATTACCTATGCCTGGTGTTTTTGTATAGGTGTCCCCAAAAAGTATGCGATATGAGGGAACAGCAACAAGTACACTTTTATCCGATTTTGAGTAAACGTCAATGGCAAACTGCATATATTTTCTGAGCATTTCAGCCCAATCATCCAGGTTTTCGCGGTAACGCCCCAGAGTTGTATAACCATTAACTATATGATATTGCTTTAGCCCACCGGCGTTTTTGAATATGCTATCAACTTTCAGGTACAGGACATTTTCCATATTCCATACCTTTGAGATGTGGTCGACGGATGGCATTGTTCCGGACATAAAAATAACAGAGTTATCCCGCAAAAATGAAAGATAGCCGGATGTATCATAATACATCAATTTAAGTTTTAAATCTTTTTTTTCCGGATTATTGATAGTAGAGTATACTGAACCATTTTCCATCCTCTGGTAATCATAGAGAAAATTGTAAACGTTTTCGAGGTAATTCCTGCTTCTCTTATTCAATGGCCGGTTTTCGTTTTTTTCTTCAAATTCATCACTGAATGCCCTGAGTGATTCAAGATTAGCAATCCTTGATGCAAAGTCATTGGAAAATTTGAACAGTTTCAGGCTATCGGTTCCCCTTGTAGAACTCATATTGGACAGAAGATTTTCCAGTATCAAATTTGCTTCAATTCTATCATATGAATTATAATTTTCAATTGGAAAATCCTTTACAAGCATATCAATTGCTTTTTCTACTGTTTTTATCTGCAGCGTCCGGCCAAAATTTTCTATTACGGAGTCCAGGTTATGTGCTTCATCAAAAACTATATAGCATTCATTAAGGTCAATCATTTCTTCCCCTTCGGTGCCATGAAAAACATTGAACCGTATTGATGGATTTAACAGATAGTTATATGTCATGGCTATTATCTGTGCATCTGCCATGTTGGACCGCACAGAATAATATGGGCAATAGGATTTTACATTTTCTTTCTTGATTGTAACAAGATTCCCCTTTGTATCCCTTCCGAGGGCCTTTGATTCCACATCCTGCCTGATAAGTTCCGTAGAATCAGCTTCTATGTCTTCCAGAAAACTCTCCGGGCTCCTTATATTTTTCAGATCAAGCTTTATGGTTTTATCCTTCAAGGGGCACCCTTTGCATACATTTTTCTGCCCATCATCTTCTGAGTCGTACCACCTCTCTTTAAGCGGGCATAATTTGCTTTTTCCATATAAATATAAAGCGGGTATGTTGAAATATTTCTGGTTATCCTCATAAAGCCTCGTGAATTCATTATGTGTTCTGGTAAGGTAAATTAATTTCTTCCCTGTAATAAAAGCCAGATATAGTATGAAGCTGGTCTTTCCGGAACCGGTAGGTGCCTCTATGGCAATTTTGTTTTTCTCCTCAAGGTTTTTTGATACGGTGCTTATCAGGGCATCCTGCCATTCCCTGGGGGTAAATTTTTCCATGTTATTATATTGTTAATTTGTATAATTATGTATTGATTCTTGATCATGTTTACAGCTAAAATATCTAGCTGAAATGTGCGTACGTATTGTGTTGCAAAATAAGCCCGGATTATTTAAATAGGAAAATAAATATATAGTTTTTTTGATTAGGTGGCTCAAGTGATTTAACGGACAATAGATGGTTTATAGGTTATGTATTTTCCAATCTTGCTGCGGGCTTAACAACACCCCTTATTCCGCTGTTTATTGTATTTTACCTTAAAAGCAATGTTGAATTTGTAGGGCTGGTCTCTGCAATTTCTTCCCTTGCATCCGTACCGGCCCTTATTGTGTGGGGAAATCTTTCAGATAAGATAAAAAGGAGGAAAATATTTATTATAATAGGCTTCGTCGGGTCGTTTTTATCACTTTTGCTGGTGCTGGTTGTCCATACAGTATCTACCTATATGTCAATGCTGATACTTTTCCAGATAGTTGCTATGGCCAGTGTACCTGTTTCCACACTATTAATACTAGAAAATTCGGACAAGTCATCATGGTCTAATGTTATGGGCAAATTTAACAGTTACAGCGCAATAGGGACTGTACTCGGATTGGGAATCGGCGTTTTAATACTCACGTTTTTTAGCGGCATGGGGCGCGAACTAATTCCCTATCTTTACATTGTTGCAGCATGGTTTTACCTTATTGCAGGGATAATTTCAATACTGGTGCTAAAAGAGCCAAAAACTGAAATAAGCAGGGGCAAAATAGGATATCTGTATGCCTTGCATGCTATTGAGAGGGTAAGATATTTTCCTACCCATCTGGTACATATACCGGGCAAGGAGAACAAAATTAAGATACCTGACTATTTAAAACTGTATTTAATAACGACACTGATATTAATGATGGGCTTTCAACTGTTTTTCATACCCTATCCAGTATTCGTTATTGACAGGATGAATGCCAGTGAGAATGACATATACATTATGTACCTGCTTAACAGCTTATTCTCAGCAGCAACATTTATACCTGCAGGCAGATATATAAATTATATAGGATCAAACAGGATGCTTTCTATTTCAACATCCATAAGGGTGGTATTATTCCTGGTAATGGGTGTAGTATCATTCTTTGTTTTCGACACAGTTGGATACCTCCTGCTTTTCATTGTAATGTATGGAGTATTCGGAGCAATATGGAGCTTTATAGGAATAAGCGAGATTACAAGCATTTCAAATATGGCTACTACACTGATACGCGGGAAAGTTATCGGTTATTATAATTCGCTAAATGGTGTAGGGCAGATAATAGGGGCAGGATTATCCGGATTTATAGCATATGATATAGGTTATTCATTTGATTTTATACTTTCTGCAATCATAGTTTTATCCGGTCTATTAATAATATTCTACTCAAAACCCCCTGATATCCAGTATTCCAAAAAAATAATCAAATCTCATTCCTGAATACGTTTTACAAAGAGATGGAAGAGGTTCCTGAACCCATCACGCCAGGTATTCAACTTGGGTTTGCTTATCCTTATCCCGTATTTTATCGGTATCTCTATTAATTTTCCAAGCCGTACTGCATCTATTTTAATATCCTCTGAAAAAGACATCCCATTGCTGAGATTTTTCATTTTATCGTAGAAATCCCTGTAAAAAATCCACATGCCACTCTGGGAATCGTTCAAGTTAATTTTGAAAAGCAACCTCATTGTAAAGTTCAAAACACTATTTCCAATATAATGCAGGGAGGTATAGTTATGCTGTGTTCTCAATGTCATCCGGTCACATGATATAAAATTGACCTCATCCATGCGGATAATATCCAGAAGAGGCCTGACAATATCTGTAGGGTAGGTGTTGTCCCCATCCATGCACACAATAATATCCCCTTTGGCATGCTGTAATCCGGTCTTATATGCCATGCCGTAACCGCTTCGGCTTTCGTTTATTACAGTAGCGCCCCTGCCTGTTGCTATTTCCTTTGTCCTATCAGTGGAATTTGTGTCAACCACGATGATTTCTATCCCCTCTACTGAATTCAGGAGCCCGTCTATTACTAAGCCAATAGTTCCTTCTTCATTGATAGTGGGGATAATTGCAGTTACATTCATCTCTACAGAATAACATAACACATTTATTATATTTTAGTATGTTAATTTTTTATTTAACATACTTTTATAGGTTTTCCACTGGTGCCTTACTATACTATCAATATTTATTCCATTTTTCAATGCATTTTTAACAAAATTTATTGTTCTCGGGTCAGAAGGGTAACCGGAGCCAAAATCCCCATAGTCCTTATGGAGCTTATCGATTTCACGGTCCCTTATTACCTTTGCAATTATAGATGCTGCAGAAACACAGGGATATATTTCATCTGCCTTATGCCTGCATACAATTTGCCTTTTTGTATTTTCCATGAGAAGAGACTGCAGCCTCAACTCGTTAACGTCGAAACTATCAACATATACAGTACTGCTTGCAGGAGCCCAGGATGCCAGTTTTGAGGCATAGGTTTCCTCTAGCACGTTCAGTTTTTGATGTTCCACATATCTGTCGATTTCGGAAGGGCTTATAATTACAAAATTATATTTGTACGATTGCAAGCGGGCAAACAGGCTTTCACGCCTGCCTGGTGACAATTTCTTTGAATCGGCCACACCAATGCTTTCAAGTGATTCCCTATCTCCGCATAAAATAGCCATTACCATAGGGCCTATAAGAGGCCCCCTGCCAGCTTCATCTATCCCGCATTCGTCCATTCATGCAGAATGCCCGGTTCAATAAAAATATATTTATAATATTTATATAGTAAGGATGGCAGATTACACAATAAAGTCCGGAAATATAGTTATTACAACAAAATTTCCCCGTGAACACATAAATGAATTTGTATCCTGTGCTAATGACAGTAGCCTTGGGTTGAATCTCATGTCACATGGATTTCATTATCCCTACACAGAAGAAGATGCTATGGAGTTTATTGATAAGAACAGGGAAGTCGAAGGTGAATCATTTGCAATTGATTTTTATATTATTTATGAAAATAACGTTGCAGGGGTAATTGGTTTGTCCGACATTGATTATGATAATTCCCGATCGCATGTAGGGTACTGGATTGGCAAAGATTACAGGGGAAAGGGAATTGCAACAGAGGCGCTGAAGGCGGTAATCTACTTTGCCGCCAGGACTTTAAGGTTGCACAGCCTTTATACCAGTGCCCTTATAGATAATATAGGTTCAATAATAGTCCTGACGAGAAACGGATTTTCAATAGATGGAATTTCAAAGGATTGCTTCATGTATGATAACAGATTTTATTCAGCGTTTATGTTTTCACAGCTCCTTTAATATCTGTGTTTTGCATGATATGTACAGATAAATTTCAAAAGCATTTTGGCAGCTTCATTTATATAGAAAATCACATTCATGGTAATATTTATTAACAATAATTCTATAAGTCTGTTCATATGACGAAATACGTTTTAATTTCGGACTCTACCTTGAGTTATGACTATAGAAATTTCCCGTTGCTGGATTTTTTGCCATGCGCCCCGGGAGACAAGGTACCCGGAAGAGTCTATAGATTTTTAAGAGGGCCTGCGCCGGAGGCATTGCCTAACGGTGAGGCAAAGTACGCACCATATGCCATAAGGAAAATTGAAGCAGGATTATTAAGAGACAATCCAAAGAAAGATGTAGCAGTTGCACACATGGACTATCTTTCAAACTTTATCACTGATGACACTGAAATAATAGGAGTTTCTACCATGGACCCACTTGGAATAGGTCCGACAACAATGTCATACGCGGCCCTTTTCGGCGGCGATCTGGATTCCTGGGTAAGACGGGAATGGGATATACTCATAGAAAGGATAAACCAGGTTAGAAAGGGCAAAAAAGCAAAGCTCGTTATCGGTGGGCCGGGAGTATGGGAGTTCACTGTCCTCAGAGATGAAATAGACAAATACCATTTTGACTATGTTGTATCCGGAGAAATGGATGATATTATTTCTGATCTATTCAGAGGAATTGAGCATGATGATATAGATAAAAATATGTTCACCAGGGGATACATGACATACGATGACCATTTCAGAAGAGTTGTAAAAAATGATGAATTATTCGTTGGAAGGGGAACCGGAATAAGGGCATACCCTGCACTTGAGGACATACCTGAAATTGTTAACCCTGCGTCAAAGGGAATGGTTGAAGTTATGCGTGGATGCGGTGTAGGCTGCGATTTCTGTGAAGTTACATTGCGCCCATTAAGGTATTATTCACTGGATAGAATAAAAAAGGAAATAGAGGTTAATGTAAAGGGCGGAAACGACCATGCATGGCTCCATTCCGATGAAATATTTGAATATAAGCATGAAAAAATGTTCACACCAAATCAGGATGAAATGGTAAATCTTATGAAAACCGTTATGTCTATAAAGGGTGTAACCGGTTCAAACCCAACACATGGGAGAATATCCATACCTGCAGCTTTCCCTGAATTGATACAGAAGCTCAGTACCATATTAAAGGCAGGGCCTGACAACTGGATCGGCATACAGACAGGAGTAGAAACTGGCAGTGACTCACTTGCAATGAAGCATATGCCCAATAAGACAATGCCATTGAGGATAGGCGCGGATGGCTCGTTCAGAGATATAGTATGGCAGGGCGTATACAATGAAACAAAGTATTACTGGAGGTCCGCATTTACAATACAGGTAGGGCAGCAGGAAGAGACAGATGAAGACAACTGGGATTCCATAGCCATGATTAACCAGCTAAGCCATTCATATGTTGATGGCAGGCCATTTGAATTTACAGTCACGCCTCTGGTAAATGTGCCACTTGGAAGAATAAAATCCAGAAGCCTTAATTCCATGCTTAATCCTGTGCAGATGGGTGTTTATTATGCATCATACAGGCATCTAGCCAAGATGGCAAAAAGGGATGGTTTCAGAGATGCCAATGGAAACATATTTGCAAGGGCAGGCACAGGAACCATACTGAGCGTTGGTGGCGAAGTAATGCTTAAAGTCGTGGAAAAAATAGCAAAGAAAAAAGGTGTGGACATAGACAAAGTCAAGAAATGGGGAATTGAAAGCGAGAAAGAAATTTCATCACTTAGCACCCTTACCAGAGCTTAAACCTTTAAAGTATTTATACCAATTTTTTATACCTTTCCATGGTTAATTATAATTTTTTAAAAAGGATTTTAGTAGTAGGAGAAAAGAACCTGCTATCACGGCTTTCACAATACCCGTTAATGGGAATTGAATCCTCTTCAAATCTCATATTCATGCTTAAAAATGCCCCTTCCGACATTGAAAAATATAATGAAATAGTACGGCAAATAGAAAAAAAAGGGGATGAAATGGATATAAATTTCAGGCACGAAGTAACAAGCGGTGCCATAAGTTCCAGCCTCATGGGCAATCTTCTGGATTTAATTGAGAAATGTGATGACATACTGGACAAATGTTACTTTACAAGCAGGGAAATTAACAGATTCAATATTAATTATAGTATGACGCCTGATGAAGTCGTTATAAAAGAATATGCATATGGCAGTTTCATTAAAATTCTTGAAGCAAACAAAGAATCACTGGAATTTGTACATAGCATACTTAATGAAAATGACCTGTCAAATATGAGGGGGGACAGAAAAAGCATAGAAGCCATAGAAGAACAGGTAGACGAAATAAAAGACAACATAATAGATTATACATATAAAAATTCCACAAAGATGTCATATATTGTATTTGAACATCTAAATACACTGGCGCACAAACTTGACGACCTCCTGGATGATTGTGAAGATATATCTGATTTAATTTTTACTATAATGCTTGCGGTGACGAGTTGATTTTATTTATATTTTCACTTATCCTTACGTTCATGCTAACCCTTCTTGTATCTGGAAACAACCTTTCCGCTGCAGTGGGAACCCTTGTAGGGTCACGTATTGTTGGTAGGTACGGCGGTGTAATAATTGGAGCAGGAGGATTTTTTCTTGGGCTTGTGCTTGAAGGCAGATTTCTCCATGGAGCCGCACTCTCGCTGATTCCACACTCATATTTTTATATAACATATGCCTTCCTGGTTTCATTCCTGATATTTCTGTTTGCAAATATAGGAAGGGCACCGCTGTCGCTTACAATGGCACTGGCCGGTACAGCACTGGGCATAGATGTGCGCATAGGGCGTTTAATAGACTATAAATTTGTAATTCTTATGGTGGCGTTCTGGGTTATTGCACCGGTCATATCCATAGTGGTTTCATATTTTGCCGAGAAGGGAATTTTTCGCAGGAATTTTAAAAATGTATGGAACGTCGCCAGGTGGCTGAAATTCCTTATAGTAATATCATCATTCCTCACTGCTTTCACCCTTGGCGCAAATACACTGGGGTTTATAGCCAATGTGGAAGGCTTTAATTTTCTTACAATAACAGTAATGACGGTTGCAATATTTTCCGGAGCCTTTTTCCTTAGCAGTGGCGTAATTAAAAGGGTTGGTGAGGAAATGTATTCAATGCGGTATTCCAATGCGCTTGTGTCCCTTGTGGTATCCTCTCTGCTGGTTGAAATTGCAACGTTTTTTGCAGTGCCACTTTCAAATACCCAGACACTCACATCAAGTGTTTTTGGGGTGGGCATATCGTATAAATACAAAGCAATTTACATGCGCCCATTCCTTATAATAATTTTAACATGGATTCTATCGCCCAGCATAGGGTTTATACTGGGGTATCTGGTTTGATCACAGGCTGTGGGTAAGATTGTCTATTCTCCCACCATCTACCACAAGTACCTGCCCATCCATATATTCCGATTCATTTGATGCGAGGAATATTGCGGCATCTGCAATATTTTCAGGTTTTCCAGTCATGCCAAGCTCCGTTTTCGATTTGAATGATTGCCTGAGATTGTTCACCTCTTCCTCACTTTTCCCTCCTATGGTCATATCGGACTCTATCCAGCCGGGGGCAATGGCATTGACTCTCACGTGCCAGTCCATCAGGTCAAATGCAAGTCTTTTAGTGAGCATTGTTATTGCGGCTTTTGTCATGGAATAAAATGTTGTTCCCTTAGCAGCAGTTCCAACACCTGCATTGGATGCCAGGTTAATAATAATTCCATGCTGTTTTTTCAGGTCTTCAATGCATTCCCGGGTTGTGTATACTGGCCCCATAAGATTTACGTCAAATATTTTTTTCACTCTGGCATCATCAAACTCATCCCATGTGATTGCGCTGAGAATTCCCGCATTATTAACTAAAATGTCTATTGTTCCCATTTTCCTGTGTATTTCATTTACCATGTTGCGAACTGCTGCATGGTCAGATACGTCAGCCTGGAAAATTTCAGATCCAGCGAGCATGTTTTTTAATTCCATAGCCGATTTCTGGTCCCTGTTATAATTGATTGCTATTCTTGCCCCTTCAGAGGCAAATTTCATGGCTATTGCCTTTCCCAATCCCCGGGAAGACCCGGTTATTAATACTATTTTATTGTCAAGTTTTCCCATGTTTATAATATATTTCCAGATTATAAAAGCCTTATTCTTAATGAAAAGATTTTAAAACCCTGCAAAGTAATTTCAATGTTTCGCCAGTTCAACTTCAAAGAATTTATATATCTATTTTAAATTTGATTTTAATGATCAATAACTATGAGGCAGTCTACAAAAAACAGCATTATGGGCTTGTGGGCAGCCATTCTGCAGTGAAAGTATGCCACTGGACGAAAAGCGAATTGCTGGGCAAAGCACCATGTTATAAAAATACATTTTACGGAATAAAATCACACCAGTGCATACAGATGACACCGGCGTTGAACCAGTGCTCCGAAAACTGTGATTTTTGCTGGAGATTCCAGGGATTTGATTCAATGCATATAAATGAGGAAGATGATCCGGAATTTATACTTGAAGAAAGCATAAAGGCGCATCTCAAGCTTATTTCCGGCTTCAAGGGCAATCCTAAAGTAAAGAAGGAGCTTTTCGAAGAGGCTTCACATCCAAGGCATATGGCAATATCATTGACGGGCGAGCCCACATTGTATACCAGGCTGGGTGAACTTATAGAAGCGGCTACCAGGAGGGGAATTACAACATTTGTTGTAAGCAATGGAACAATGCCTAAGGTGCTTGAAACACTGAACCCGTTGCCTACCCAGCTATACATCACGGTAGCAGGGCCTACAAAGGAGATATTTAACGATGTGCTTCACCCCGCAATAGGAAATGCCTGGGAGAACTTCAATAAAACTCTTGATTTGCTGCCATCACTGGATACAAGGACGGTAATAAGGCATACAATGGTAAAAAATGTTAATTTCCCATTCTATGACGAATATGAGAAAATGGACAGGAGGGCAGACCCTGATTTTATCGAATCAAAGGGTTATGTGCATGTAGGCCAGTCCGAAGGCCGGCTTACTGCTGAAAATATGCCTTCCCATGATGAAATTATGGAATTCTCGTCAACACTTGCAAAAAGGCTTGGATATACTGAATATGCGGATAGATTTGAAAGCCGCGTTGCAATGATAGCAAAACATCCTGAAGATGCAAAAATAGATGTGGACAGAGAAATAAGGAAAACACTTGATAAACTTGAAATAACAGAAAATTAAATTATTTTATCTCTATTTTGCTCAGTTGTTTAACCGGTTTTTTTGTTTCCTGGTTGTTGCCTATTATTCTGGACCCGAACCTTAGAAGTTCAATTCCTCCATCGAAAAATTTCTTGCTTTCTTTAACTACTGTGCCCACGATATGTGGCACCTCTATATTTATCTGTATTATAGTTTTTTGATCCATGTATAGTAATCAACTTAATGTTATATATAGGTAACCATCCTTCAATTCTGCTCCTGATGGCTGGAGGTTGGCCATGGTCTGGGGGAGGTACAGTATCCGTTTCCAGTTGTTTACTTCCACTATGAGTTCCCCGGTTTTGTTGTAGAGGTTGAGATTTTTTTTATCTGCAAATGGCAATTTCAATTTTACAACACTGTTCCCATTTTTCCTGATGAACTCCAATGGTTTACCCTTATAAAAAACGGAATATGGATCAAGGTCGCCATACAGGTCCTGGCCAAATTTTAAAGCCTTCTCCTGCCCTACCAGTTCATTATTCTGAAGATAGCTTTTCAATATTTTTATTTCCGGGAATGCAGCGTCAAGATCGCCCAGTATTCCTGACTGTGTTTCCCTCCATTTCTGGAAAAAATCACCGGTGTCTTCCGTATATATTTTATTGGCTATCACAGCATCCACAGGATATCCATATAAAAGGAGATAGGTAAATGCCCTCTTTGTTTCATTAAAAGACATCTGGTCTGCGTTTGTTACAAGCCTTATGGATGTTATATCCGGGTTCTCAAGTATTGTGTGGATATCTCCAAGATCATCGTAAAGTGTTTCCGCACTTTTAAATACCTTATCATTTGGCATGGGTATGCCAGAAAATGGCCTCATCAATGGCCTTGCTATCTTTGCTGCAGTCCTGCTAATGGGGAATACTTTCTCCATGTACCAGCGCATTACCTCTGGAAACGAAAGCATCCTGAGCGCCTCGCCTGTTGGTGCGCTATCAACCACAATAACATCATATGAGTTATTTTTAATATAATCGTTTATGTAAAGCAGGTATGTGGCCTCCTCAAATCCAGGGAGTATTGCTATTTCATCTGCAGATATGGGGTCAAGTCCCTGATACTGGAACAGGGCAGTTAAATATTCACGCAAATCACTCCAGTGGGATTGTATCGCATCGTTGATGTTAACTTCCTGGGCAAATAAATTTTTGGATATCTCTGTCGGAGATGATTTAATTTCAGCCTGGAGGGAGTCCCCGAGGCTATGTGCAGGATCGGTGGACATCACTATTGTTTTCTTATTCTGCTTAGCCAGCATGGATGCGGTGGAAGCCGCCACAGTTGTTTTTCCAACTCCTCCTTTGCCTGTATATAATAATACTCTTGCCATTCATATCACTCCTGATTCATTAATTCTATCAACTACTATAAGCGCCAGATCCATTAGAAGGCCCAGGTCATCCGATCTCCCGATGCCATTCAGGTTTTCAACGGATTTTAATATGTAGTCCTTTGCAATTTTAAATGTGTACTCCAGAGAACCGGATTTAAAAAGTATATCACGGAACTTGGATTTATAATCACTGTCTGTGTATTTTCCTGTTAGTATGTTAACCAGTGTACGCTTATTCTCACCGGTAACATGAGATAATGCGTGTATTATGGGAAGTGTTATCACATCATGGTTAAGATCAACCATTGTAGGCTTCCCCATTTCCTTTTCATTTCCAACAATATCAAGTATATCATCTGTTATCTGAAAGGCCATCCCCATATTGTAAGCAAATTTGCTGAGCTTGTCCCTTACATTGTCTGGTGCCATAGCCGCTATTGTGGCACCTTCAGCACATGCTGAAAAGAAATAAGCAGTTTTGTTCATTATAATTTTGTTATACGTCTCTATATCCAGAGACAGATTGCCAATATTCAATGCTTCAATTATCTGGCCTTCCGCAAGATGCGATGAACCATCGGCCATAACCTTTGAGACAACTTTTCCGTATCTCGACCCAAGTTCATATGCCTTGGCAAAAAGGTAATCGCCAACCACAATGGCATTGTCTATGCCATACCTGGATGCCAGTGTTTCGCGCCCTCTCCTGTATTTCGATTTATCTATAATGTCGTCGTGTATGAGGCTTGCTGTATGTATAAGCTCATAGCCTGAAGCAAGGTCAAGTATACTGTCATAGGGTTCGTTGCATGAAATTTCATAGGATAATATGGTAAGCAGTGGCCTGAAACGTTTTCCACCTGCGTCTATGGTATACTTGGACATTTCAAAAAGATATGGTTGGTCAGTTTTAATAGCCTGTAGAAGCCTTGAGTTAACCTCATTTATTTTGTCCCGTAAACCATATTGCCACTCATAGAAATTTTTCATTGAAACACCAGAGATATTTTATGTATTGAAAATTATGATTTAAGGTTTTGTAGAAATTTTTCTAAATTGAAGGTATAAAACTTTATTTTGCCAGGATTATTTCAATTGATGAAACATTAGATGGCCCGTTTTCTCCCTCAAGGGTTTCTGTATCAAGCTTTATACTCTCGTATTTCGCAGTCTGTATAAATTTATGTTTCGTAATTTCGGCTATATCTACTGCCTTGCTTATAGCTTTCCCCCTTGCTTTAATCACAATTCTAGGCATATCAGAGTTGTTGAATTGTGTCACTATAGCCAGTACATAGTTCATAGTTGGTTTTTTCCCCACAAAGATTATGTTTTCTTCAGACATGTAAATTACCCAATTGTTGATTTATTATAAATATATAATAATATCGTTACAAACTATGGCAATTATATCCTGTTGTGCAAACAACATTAATTGTCCTGATTATCCTTGCAATTGGCATGAAAAATAATTATTCTTCTGACCTAATATAATTACTACAGGCTACATATTCATTTAAGCCGTACCATGGTATCTGTATTTACCACGCCTTTTAAGTCCCTGATTTTGTCCACCTCCATATTAAGCTCTTCTATGGTGTTTTTTGATATTCTCACAGCAACGTCAATGCTTCCGGAGAATTCGTATATGTCACTGTAGAGGCTTTTTAAAGTTTTTAATGTGTTTGACGCTTGCCTGGAATCAAGTTCTATCAATACAATGCCTTCAATTGATAAGGAAGTTTCTATGGTAAATTTCCTGATAATGCCACTATTTACAAGATTCATTATCCGCTTTCTAATTGTGCCTTCTGAAACATTAAGCTTCCTGGCTATTTCCATATTTGTTTCACGTGAATCTTCCCTCAAAAAGTCAATAATTTTATAATCGGTCTCATCCATGATACAGAATTGCCGGAAGAGATTTAAATCTATTTGTACGAATATTTTATTATCTGTACAGCCCTTTATCTGTATCCGCCTTTTTAGCTACAGATTCTTTAGGAACCCGCATCATCCTTATCATAGGGGCAGCATTGATGCTGTACTGTGGAAGCCCGGTATTCGGGTCATTTCCTACTTTCATTATTGACATGATTTCAGTCTTGATTTCCAGTACGGTTCCATCTTCCAGTGTCACGCGTATCCATTTAGGCTCTTCGTCCAGCTTGAAGCCCATTACTGCATTGTTATTATCATCCATAATATCTTAGTTAAATGTCTTATAAATATTATACTATGTGCATTTGCATTGTCCGGTTAGCTCTTAAAAAAACTTATTAATCAAAAACATATTAGCTGCATGTAAGCAAGGGTAACTAAGCTTGGCCAAAGGTGTAGGACTTAAGATTCTATCTCGAAGGAGTTCGCGGGTTCAAATCCCGTCCCTTGCATAATTCTAAAAGTATAATGGAGAGTTAACCTGTATTTTCATGTAATAACATTATAAAAATTTAAGTATTATAATTTAATTATTCGCAGGTGGTTTAATCGATTACACTAATACTAGAAAAGGGCTTATAGAAATACTTTCATCTACCGTAATCTGGGGGTCAATACCCCTATTTGCAATATGGTCACTGTTACCATCCCCAATATTTGTATTCTTCAGGGTTTTAATATCTGCCTTATTATTGACAGTAATACTTCACAGGGATTTGAAAAGCAATATCAGGAAGTTGTTTAATCCTTATATAATACTTTCAGGAGTACTATTATCATTAAACTGGGTATTTCTGTTTTATGCGGTATTTATGATACCGGTATCTGAAGCGATAATATTCTATTATACCGGGCCGGTAATAGCAATACTATTTTCACCATTATTAAAGGAGAAAATAGGGAAAGGTGGATTATTGAATATCAGCATATCGTTCGCCGGCATAATAATTATGTCTGCAGGTTCGCTTTCTATAAATATAATTGGAATTCTGCTGGCATTATTTTCGGGAATAACCTACGGTTTACTGTCAATAACAAGCAAATTTTCAGCAAAGTATGTGAGTTCAATGAATTTAGTATTTCTCCAATCCATAATCTCTATGATAATATTATTGCCATTCGTCTTTGTCATCAGGTTTACCATAAACTATGACGTAATAATAATTATAGTGATCTCCGGATCTGTTCAGACCGTTCTGGCCTTATTTTTATGGTACGATTCGCTGAAAAATCTAAATATACAGATTGTTTCAATACTGAGTTATCTTGACCCGGTATTTGCAATAATTTTTGCCCTTGTTTTTCTCGGGCAGATCCCTTCACTGTATACTATAATTGGTGGAATATTGCTAATAGGAAGCGGGATGCTGGTTACGGGAAATACAATAAGGAAATATAACAGGCATTTAATAAACAATATAAATAATACTTAGAGAGTTCATTAAGTACCGGTGACATATAAAAATAGGGTGAGTACTGTATAAGAAATAACACATACCAAAAAGCAACTGTTAGAAATGCGTAAAAAATTTCCAGTAAACTATATCAAGCTATAATGACATGTAAATAATATTCCCCTTATCTATCCGCTCATCTTTATCCGGGAAATTTATAATTTCTTTTTAAAATCATTATAGTCTTTATATATAGATATAAGAAAAGAATCTCTTGTCAGCTTGTGTTTATTTGACCATTCAACATCCTTCTCTATATATGATAAATGGCTACTCTTATTTTCATTGGAAATATAATCGTCGCCATGCATATATGCCGTTATATTTTTTACTATTTCATCTGCGTCTACGTCCTTTAACAATCCCAGGGATTGGCGCATTTTTATCATGCGTATTTCCGATTCATATGTTGCACGGGCAATTTGTTCTACTGACATCCAATTTGTATAATAATTTAAAAAATCTGTCCAGATCTTTCCATTTTCTAAAAGATTAAAATAATCCGTTATGGTTTTTGCAGTAATTTTAAAGCCGTAAGTTTCCGGGTGTTCGTATATCAATGACCCGGGGTCTATGAATGGAGTGAGTGGAGATATAAATGTATAAAGCTTTTCCTTAGCACTGGAAAATTTTTTCATTAATTTTTCACTATAATCAATATCTGCATTAACATCATTAACAGTTTGGCCACTCATGCCTATAGTGAAATAAACATCAATTTTTTTTGCTCCCGCGGTAACAGCGTTTTGAAGAAAATCTTCAAGACCTTTATTGCTGTATGGTCTTCCGTTTCTATTTCTTATCACTTCGCTGGAAGATTCTGGCGATATTTCAACAGTAAAATCTGGAAATCTGTGGCTAAGTTCATTTAAATACTCTTTACCAGGTGGGGTAAAATATTCTGTTAAAAGTGGCAAACTAACTTTTCTATCTTTTAATTCCTTGAAAAGTGAGGAATAAAATTTTTCTCCAGCATTGTTCATATCACCTGTAATAAATACCGGGCTCCCGAGCATTTCTTCCACAAGTGATATCTCTTCTGCTATAACTGAAGGCTTTCTATACAGGGGTGCAACACTATTATAATTATTCTTATAAGCAAAATTAGACCCCCCGCAGAATGCACAGTTAAAACTACAACCATGTTCTATTACGGTCATAGCTTCTGTGTTATCCAGCCATGAAGCATATGGCAGGTGTCCTTTAATGTCATGATATTTTATTGCGTTTTTCATCAGAAGGCCATAATTCAAAAAAACATCGTCTATAGATGAATATTCTATTTTGTTATGGATTATCCTGTTATTCTTTCTGTAAATCAAATTGGGGACGCGATCAAGTGCCTGATAACTATCCTCTGCGCCAGCAAGTTTGACAATGTTTGTTTCCTGTAGGTCGCCTTTCAAAATATAATCTATATAACCATAATGTGTCATTATGTCATCGGCAAAATAACTGGCAGAGAAACCACCAAGCAATACCTTTGAATCTGGATGCAAATCTTTTATAATTTTTGCAACTTTTAAGGCGCCATTTGCATGTGGGAGCCAGTGAAGGTCAATACCATATATTTTTGATTTGACATGTTTCAGGTATTTTACCGGATCAAACGATGCTGATGAAACCATCATGGCTGCTACATTACATATTCTCGCATTGTAACCTGAACTTATAAGTGAGTTGAGCATACTTATAAATCCAACTGGATACATCTCAAATACAGGGGTTGATGGAATAACATCACTAATAGGCCCCAATTTAATATCCCGGGTTCTGAAGTCAAAAATGCTGGGAGCATGTACTAATGATATATCTGCATCCATATAAATGATACAATTTGAATATATATAAACATATGTTTATTACCTATGGCGGGCATTGGTTATATGTAATATTTTTGAATCTGTTATAGAGAGTATAGAAATACGGGATTTGCAATATAAATGGCTCAGAAGCCAATTGAGGTGTACAGAAAAATATCTAAAAGTACTACGAGTTCTTATACCTGCATGGTAATGGGCAGTCGCTCAATGACCAGCATAGGTATATAAGATACATTTTAATATTTCAGTTGCATATTAATTAATATGGGGGCCTTAACGTTGAAGATTGCAGTTGTAATAATGGCATTATTGCTTCTGGCAATGGTTATTTTCGGTACTATTTTTTATTGAAAATGCCGCGCGTTTGATAAAACATATAATATAGAATGGTGCCTGAGATTTATACGTTGATCCGCAGAAAGGCGTCGGATGTAAATATAATAAGCTAGAAAGAAAAGAGCACTGGAATTACTTATAGATTTTACAGACTCGCAAGAATTAAAATATGTTTATGTGATACTTGGAAGCCCGTGTGGGGTAATTTGGATATCCTGAAGGCCTGCGGAGCCTTAGATTCGGGTTCAAATCCCGGCGCGGGCGTTATACAGTAAGTTTCAGGCAAATAATTCATGATAGAACTGTATAAATAACCCCCTTTTCACTGTAGAGTCTGTTTTCTGCTTCATCAAAAACTACACTATGTATTCCTTCTATTATTTCATCAGTTACTTCCAGCCCCCTTCTTGCGGGGAGGCAGTGCATAAATATATAATTTTTATCTGCAAAATCGGCAAGTTCTTCATTTACCTGGTATCCCTTGAATAGTTTTTCTTTCTGGTCCTTTTCTTTTTCTTCGCCCATGGACACCCATACATCTGTGTATATAATATCGGCCGAATCTACCGCTGTTCTGGCATCCCTTAATATCTCTATCCTGCTGCCGGTTTTCAATGCAAGGTCCTTAGCCCTGTACAGTATATCTCTGTCCGGTTCACGGTGTTCCGGGCAGGCAACTGAAATGTCCATGCCTGTCAATGCAGCACCCAGAAGCAGGGAATTGGATACATTGTTTCCATCACCCACATATGCCAGTTTAAGATTTTCAAGCCTGTGCTTCTTTTCCATAATGGTCATAAAATCTGCAACAATTTGCAGAGGATGTTCCATATTGTCCAGTGCATTCAGTACCGGAACATCGGCATATTTTGCCAGTTCCCTGACATTCCTGTAATCATATGCCCTGTATGAAATAATATCCAGGAATCTGGACATGACCCTTGCTGTATCCGCAATAGTTTCACCATCGCCAAGGTGCATTTCATGTGGGCTAAGGTATATAGCATGCCCGTTGAGCTGTTCCATTGCTGCCTCAAGGGATATCCTTGTCCTTGTACTGGGTTTCTCAAAAATCATGCCAAGCAATTTCTTATCTGAAAATTTTATTGTCCTGTCCTTTTTCAATTTTATAGATGTGCCTATTATCTGATCAAAATCATTTTCCATATCTGCTACTGATAGAATGTCTCTTTTCATAGATGGAAAGAAAGAAAATAAATTTAAAACTTTTTATTTATGATATCGGTATAAAGCGTAATTGCGGCTTTGCTTCCATCGCCAACTGCTGTCGCTATCTGTTCTTCGCTTCCTGCAAGTACGTCGCCTGCTCCATATATGCCAGGAATATTTGTCCTTCCCTTTTCATCTGCTATAATAAATCCGTGCTTGTCCAGTTTAACCCCTATGTTTTTGAGGAACGATGTCTGTGGTATAACGCCAATATAGACAAATATTCCATCGAGGTTCTCTGTTTTTTCTTCCCCTGTAGCAAGGTCTTTGTATTTGAGTCCTGTAAGTTTTTTGCCATCGCCGATGAATTCTTCAGTTTCCGCGTTAAGTATGAATGGAATTTTCTTTTCGTCTATTGATTTTATATACGCATCCTCGCATTTTTTTATTTTTGAGTGTGCTATTATGGAAACGTTCTTTGCTATGCCCTTCAGGTAAAGTGCTGAGATAGCGCCGGAATTTCCGCCACCAATGACTGCAACGTTCTTGTCTTTGAAAAGATAGCCGTCACATGTGGAACAATAGGATATGCCCTTTCCATAATACTCGTCTTCGCCTTTAACATTCATCTTTCTATGGGTTGTCCCTGTTGTTACAATGATGGCTTTCGCTGTAAAGTCTGATCTGTTTGTAATTATCCTGAACTTATCCCCCTCCTTTTTAATATCACGTACATCAATTTCAGTGATAATTTTTCCATACTGGGCATAATGTTTTCTGAAATCTTCAGCCAGGTCTGCGCCCTCTATAGCTTTATATCCCAGATAATTTTCTACCAGAGGGGATACTGCTGTATTTCCTCCGGGAACTGATTCCCTTTCCAGTATAGCTACGCTCATACCTGACCTCTTGATGTAAACACCGGCTGAATAGCCTGCCGCACCAGCCCCGATGATAATTACATCATAATCAGTCTCATAATCCCTTTCAGTTGAACTAATGTTAAATTGCATCATTATAAATCACCTTTAAAACATTGTAAAATCGTATATATACTTTTAAAAAATAAAAAAATTATAAAAATTAGTATCCGCCCATGCCTGGAGGCATTCCGCCACCCATGCCGCCAGCTCCGCCCTGTGGGGCAGATGACTTCTTGCTGGCTATTACATCATCGATCCTGAGTATCATGGTGGCAACTTCCACAGCGCTTGATATTGCATGGGTTTTAACACGGAATGTGTCGAATACCCCTGCCTTTATCATATCTGTTATTTTGTTTGCTTCCATGTCAACACCGAAGTTTTTGTTTCCCTTCTCGTGCTCTGACTTAAGAGATATCAGAGTATTAATAGGATCCATCCCGGCATTTTCTGCAAGTGTCCTTGGAATTATTTCCAGGGCCTTTGCAAAGGCTTCTATGGAAAGCTGCTCCCTTCCGCCTACGCTGTTGGAATATGACCTTAGCTTCATTGCAAGCTCGGCCTCTGTGGCTCCTCCGCCTGGAAGGTATCTTCCATCTTCCTTTGTTATTGCAACAACCCTTATTGCATCGTTAAGGGACCTGTCGATTTCATCAACAACATGTTCTGTTCCGCCCCTGATAAGTATATTGACAGCCTTGGGATTTTTGCATCCTGTTACAAATGTCATCCTGTCGTCCCCTATTTTTCTTTCCTCAACGGTTTCGGCTTTTCCCATGGTTTCTTCGGTTATGTCATCAAGGTCGGTTATCATTTTTGCGCCTGTGGCTTTTGCAAGCTTTTCCATATCGCTCTGCTTTACCCTTCTGACACCGTATATTCCATATTTGGCAAGATAGTACTGTACTGTGTCGTCTATTCCCTTCTGGCAAAGGACAACATTGGCTCCTGATTTCTTTATCTTCTCGGCCATTTCCTTTAATGTGTCGCTCTCCTGGTCAAGGAATTCCTGTATCTTTGATGGGTCTGTTATCTGTACCTTGGCGTCTATTTCGGTTTTCTTTATTTCAAGTGCAGAGTTTATAAGTGCTATTTTTGCATTTTTTACAACAGAAGGCATTTTTGAGTGAACCTTTTCCTTGTCAATTATAAGCCCGTTTATGAATTTTGTATCTGCTGCGCTTCCACCGCTCTTCTTGTCTACTTTAATATTTGCGGTATCAACTATGATTTTATCTCCATCTGTTTCAGTAACAGAGTTTATTGCATTTACAACAAGGTCTGCAAGAAATTCCGGTGCAACTCCTGTGTTTTTCCCGGAAAGTGCTGTTATAGCTATCTTTCTGAGCATAGCATCATCCTTTGCACTTACAGACATTGCTAGAAGCTGTTTCCTTGCTTCCTCTGCAGCCAGATGGTACCCATCAGCTATAATAGTTGAATGCACTCCCTGGTCAAGCAGGGCTTCTGCCTGTTTAAGAAGTTCGCCAGCAAATACAACAACAGTTGTGGTTCCGTCTCCAACTGCTGTATCCTGGGATTTTGAAGCCTCAACAATCATTTTTGCTGTAGGATGGTCTACATCCATTTCTTTCAATATGGTTGCCCCATCATTGGAGATTATTATATCCCCTATTGAATCAACCATCATTTTGTCCATTCCCTTCGGGCCCAGTGTTGTCCTTACTGCATCTGCAATTGCCTTTGCGGCTTCAATGTTGTTTTTCTGGGCATTCTTACCCTGTTGCCTTTCTGTACCTTCCTTTAATATTAATATTGGCGTTTGACCTGACATCATAACAATCGATTCATAAATATGTTCTTCAATATAAATGTTTCTAAAATTAAAATATTTAAATTAAATGTATAGAATAATTTTAATCGTTTTCCCCGGATAATGTCTTTCTCCTGCTTTCTTTCTTTACCTCGGATGGCAGTCTCCCGAGCCTGTAATCCCCTGTATCAACAAATTTAATCAGTGTGGCAAGGTGCGGGTGTATTTTTTTAATCTCACTGTAAATATCAAGTGCAACCTCCCTAAGGTCGGGATGAACCTGCTGGTTGGACCTCAGTTCTATGAAATATGTTAATTCGTTAAGGTTTGAACTGAAAACTACCGGGTATTTATATGCATATGGAACAACGTACTGGGCAATTTTTCTTCCGGACCTGCCCATAATATCATTATACAGTATGCGCGCTTCATCCATTAATTCTACATATCTGGATCTGAGTTCAGGAATCTTTCCGAGATTTTCTGGAATATCGTATCCATATTGTGTGGATAAAGGTTTTCTGATTATTGAGAAAAAGCGGTGGCGCTGGAATTCCCTGAAGGCGCCGTAGTTCATATTTACTTCGAATGAGTAGGTTATGCCCTCAAAGGCCCTGCCAAGCTTATGCCTGCGATTTCCCCTCAATGATTCGAGTTCCTTTAGAATGCTGTACTGTTTTTCCGGTGGGATATCTACATTGCTGGAACCTGCAGAACTGCCATATAGCAACATTCCTGTAGCAAGGTCTATTGCCCTTTTTTCATCCATAAAATTTATAACTTTTATATCGGGCACCTTTGCTGTATCATTTGAAAAAGAGTTGCCAATAGAATCCCTCGCGTTATTATACTTTATCTGTGCTATTCCATGGGCAGATACAGCATCTTCTATAAGTTCCGGGAGCTCTGGCTCAAGCTCTCTGTATATTAATTCCCCGTATTTCTCTGCCTCAGGTGTCCCGTATGCCTTAAGCCTTTCTATAAGTGATATGAATGCACGCCCATTGCCGGATATGCCAATATTTGTCAATGTGGAAGCAGGCAGCAATGCCCTTATCTCATCCAGTACTGCAGACCTCAGGGAGGATTTGTATGACTTTGACAGTGTGTTTTCATCCACGGATTCCAGATTCGTGTATTTATAATTCTTTCCGCCGATTTCAAATGTGAAGTTTTCTATTGGATTTGCATCTTCCATGTATTTCATCATCTCAGGATAGGCAGCGGAATAAAAGTCAAAAAGATCGTTGCAGTAGCTGTTATACTTGGATTCCATGGCTCCTACGCCGGCATTCTCTCCCCGGAGAAACAGGTAGTTTCCATTAACTTTTTTGTTGTATTTCACATACCTTGATGATTTTTCCAGATATGAAAGGCCTATCCTCGGTTCCTCTATGACCTTGGTGACTATGTTGGAAACGTTCTGTATTCCCATCTGTGCTGTGGTTAATTCTGCAACTGATTCATCGCCATAATCCAGAAATATTCTCTTATAAAAATTGCTTGCCCTGTCAGGATTATTTTTAAATTCCTTCCCGTATACCTCCCTTATATCAAGATTTGCGGTTCTGCTATATCTTGACATGAGAGCTCCCCTGTCTATCATATCAGTCTTTATCAGGAAAACATCCCGGTCATTATTGGAAAAATCGTCCATGAAAATAGTATCAGTCCGGTGGATAAAAATATAACGATGCATATTAATTGTATTATGATAATAGCTATATAATATTTTTATATGGATAGTATATATCCCTTTATGAAATTGATAGTTTTAGGAGGATCAGGATTTGTTGGAAGCAACATCTTGAAGCAGATGGATGCCGAAGAAAAGGCTTATTTTTCAAGAAATAACTCGGATGAACTTGACAAACTTGGCATAAAATATATAAAAGGCGATGTAAGGGAATATGATGATGTAAAAAGTGCCATAGCCGACTACGATGTTATTGTCCATGCAATTGACGTACTTGCGGAAACAGAAGAGACACATGAAGACCTGTCATTGAAAGGGGTTAAAAATGTCGTAAATGCCATGCAGGAACTGAGGGGAAACAAGAAACTTGTATATTTTTCAGCCATAAATGCGGATAAGGGAAGCACGGACTATTTCAGGTACAAAAGGCTGGGAGAAGATAATGCAAACCTGCTCAAGAATTCATTAATAATCAGGCCTTCAACTATGTTTGGCCCCGGAGACAAATTTACGAAGATGCTTATTGAGGTTGCAAAGGGAAAAGTTCCCATGTTGCCAAAAAGTGGCAATATGGCTCCGGTACACATCAATGATGTTATCACGGTAATAAAAAATTCCATGGAAAGGTCAGGTACAATAGATATATGCTCCAGGGAACGCGTAACATTTGCTGATATGTTTAATATTGTACGTGCTAAACTGGGCATGCCACCGGTAAAGGAGATTTCATCTATTGTATTCAAGCCATTTGTCGGATCTTTGCAGAAGCGCGGACTGCTGACAAAGGAACAGTTTTACATGCTCCAGCTGGATTATTACAAAGAGAATACATCTTTATTCAGGTATGTCAAAGAGCCCATAACATTTAAAGATTATATAAATTCAACCGACATAAATAAATTATAAAAGTACGTTGCCCATGGCTTCGTTATTTATCATATTTATCAATTTTTGCATGAACTCAAGTGGGTATTCTGTTATATGATCTGAAAAATCAGGCAATTTTGACAATCTCCATAGATATGAGAGCGCTATGCGCAGATTTGATGCTGCAAGCACAAGGTACGCTGTATATTTATCACCATTATCCATCTTCTGATCAATATCAATCCATTCCTTTGTTTCCCGCCTCAGCTGCTTCCTTACATTATCGGCGAGAACGGTTTCATTATCGTATAAATTTTGATTCAGTGTGTCCAGTATATCCAGCATAGTCCTTAATTTTTCAACGTTTCTTGCCTCTGATACTGCAAGCCCTAGAAAAGATTTAACTATTTTTACATGTGATTCATAGAGAAAAAAATCATGGTCAGGGGGCAGGTTCCTGTCAATTAATTCACAGTATTCGCCTGATTGTTCGTCTTCCATAATAGTGAATTTAAATGTGTTTAATTAAATTATTCAATAAAATGTAACTACAATAGCTCCGGGCAGATTCGAACTGCCGTCTGCTGGTCCAGAGCCAGTAATGCTTGGCCACTACACCACGGAGCTGTGTATAGTTATTGCTATTTGATATAAAAATATTAATAAATTATAACATTATTGTGTCTGTATGTTTTCACTGGGCAATGAAATCAAGCTTACTGTTTTTGGATCCTCACATGGGCCTTACATAGGCGGCACGGTGGACGGGCTTCCTGCAGGATTGGCAATTGATCAGGAATTTATACAGAAGTGGCTTGACAGGAGAAAACCCGGGCAGAGCCTGATTACAACTCCGAGAAATGAGGACGATAAAATAGAAATAATTGGTGGAAGCAGGAAAGGATTCACAGATGGCTCCCCGCTTGCCTTTATTTTTAAAAACAAAGATTATATTGATAAGCATTATGATGATTTAAGGGACAATCCACGCCCCGGGCATGCAGATTTAACAATGTTTTACAAATATGGCGAATACAGGAATTATGAAGGGGGCGGTTTTTTTTCCGGAAGGATGACAATGCCGCTGGTTGCTGCAGGCGCTTTTGCAATGGGCGTTCTGAAGAGATATAATATAAAAATAGTTACATATATAAAATCCGCAGGGGGAATAAGCATAGACAATGAACCACAGGAAGATGAGGATTATGTGTATGGCTTCAGTACACGGATGCCGGATCGGGAAAAAGATTCATTGCTGTATAATAAGATATTAGAGTCCATAAAGAATGGAGATAGCATGGGAAGCGTGATCAGCACGCATATATACAACGTTCCGCCAGGAATCGGCGAGCCATTCTTCAATTCTGTTGAAAGCGAAATATCAAGGGCAATGTTTTCCATACCGGGATTAAAGGCTATTGAATTTGGTTCAGGATTCAAGTTAGGCAATATGTATGGTTCAGAAGCAAACGATGAATTTTATGCGGAAAATGGAAAAATACTCTCAAGGACGAATAATTCCGGTGGCGTACTTGGTGGCATCACAAATGGAATGCCGGTGGTGTTCAATATAGCCATGAAGCCCACATCCTCAATCAGAATCCCCCAGAAAACAGTAAACCTGAAAAGCATGGAGCCCTCTGAGGTGCAGGTAAAAGGCAGGCATGACCCGTTTATATCTTTCAGGGCGGTGCCGGTGATACAGGCAATGGCTGCATTTGTTATGCTTGACCTTATAATGTGCAGAAAATCCTTATAGATGCAAAACCATGTAGCGGAATGAAAAGGACGAGACAAGTATTGATATCAGCAAAATGAAAGCAATAGAATATTTAGCCTTGCGCAGTGATGCAATAACTATCTCCATGAGGTTATGGAATGCATTTTCTTCCCCCATTGTAACGGTTATATTTTCTGTATAGGTGCCTGCTGTTGCAGGTGACGCATCTTCAATAGCCTGCAGGACTGTCCTGTTTATAAGGTCTGCAACCACCTGTGGCTCACAGTGCATGCCCAGTGGGTTTATATCCAGTTCACTCACATTTACAACATGGTTGTCAGTTGTATAGATATCCATGTTTTTTACCCTCTTATCAACACCACTTCTTGCCATCTTTATAACTTCCCTTCCTATATTGTTGGAATCTGTAAGCACTATTACATTGTAATAATCATTGATTTTTATTGCCAGTACCTGAACTCCCATAGAAGCAAGGCCATCGATTTTTTCATAATTTCTTGCATAACCAATAATGGCAGGATATGTGGATCCGGTTGCTTTAAATTTTTCAATAAGCGGGTTTATTATCATGTCGCAGTTATCAAGTTCCTTAGCATCCCTGGTAAAGCTGTTCTGTGCATCAAGCAATGCAAAATTTTCTGCACCGTTTTTTTTCAGGGCAGCTACAACTTTCAAGCCTGCATCAATGGAGATATCGTCAAATTGCTTCTTAAATGGTATTACTGCCGAAATACCGGAATTTCCAAATTTCTGAAGTGAAACGTCATAACCATCCACATTAAATTTTACAAAGTCGGATACTGTATCTGAATATTTCATTTTTTTGATTGAATCCTTAACAGATTCCGCTATGTTTTTTATATCATTTTTCCCGCTGCAGTTATTGCTATTGGTAGTTGCGGTGTGGAATACCATAATATTGTCCCTGCCCATCTCTGAACTGATCTTTACAGGAAGGTTGCTTGTGCATAGATTCCCAAATGGACCAGGATGGACATACGGGAATACAAGGGTGACAAGGTCTCTGTTTTCCTTTCTAATATTTGTGGTAATGACCGGAATTTGCCTTTTCTTGTTATAAACATGGGTAAAGAATTTCTCGCCTATAGCCCCATCATTGTCCCTGTTAAGGAAAAAATCAATGAGTTCCGATGGGCGTGATTTATATTTCCTTGTGAATCCTATTGTGGTAAATACCAGGAATATATAGGAGAATAATACGTATATTACAGTTGCAGCAATAAGTGGTATAATGAATTTTATTGCAATTTTGCTTATGTCATAGAAAATTAAAGCTATGATTATATATGAAAATGTATAGTTCATTGATAGTGTTGCAGCCAGGTATATGTTTGATGGATAATAAATGTAAAGGACAAGAAATCTCAAAAAAGCCGGAAATGCAATAGCCAGTGCAAGGATATAGTATAAGGGCATCCGTATAACTGGATATAAAAGGACACCGATCCAGAAGAATAGTGTTACCAGTGTAAGGGATATAAAATCCAGATACATAATCCGGTTATTGTTGAATTTTTTATTGGTAAGCTTTATGGTTAAAGCATCCAGCAATAAGAAGAAGATGAAGGGCAAAATAGACATGAAGGAAAGTGCATCAAGATTTCTAAGTATAATGCCATCTATTAAAAATATAGCAATTATTGGAATCAGAAAATAATACCATTTTGGTGATTTTTTGATATACCTTGAGAGCCCTGCAAGGGTTTTTTCTTTCTGCACACCCGGGAATTGAAATATAACATATAAATTATTGCGATTTTTAGCTATTAGCACACCGTTAAAAATTTACCCTCATTATTTTAAATTGTCCGTAGCCAGTAAGTACCCTTATGAATTTTGGAACTGAAATATCTTTATCAGATATGTCTACAGCTAATCCGCTGAGGCTTATAAGTTTCTCCGGGGTGGATATAACTGATATATTTTCAAACCCTGCCTTTTTTATAATTCTGCCTGAAAGTTGCTGGTTCCCCCTGCCAAGGAGGAATCCCTGGCCACCTATAATTGATATTATTATATGCACACTGCCAGAAGCGGCATACCGGTATATGTCCTCCTCGCCTGCATCCTCCACTATAAGCTTTTTGCCCTTAACTATATCAAAACCAAGCATATTGGTATGGAACCCCAGAGATGTTGTTATAGCTTTGCATGTGGTTCCCGGGCCTATTATGTAATAAAAATCATTAACCATATTGTCAATAATATATTCTGCCATATCGTAGGAAGAAGATGGTGGATATTCCGCCTTTGAGGAACTGATTATTCCTGAAGAATCCGGAATTTTTAATGTTCCAAACTGTTTAACATCCAGTTTCCCGCTTCTATATTCATCTTCATTTATGTCTGCTACCCCTGCATCCTTGAGAGTTATCTCATTTCCGCAGAAATTATCGAATACATCTATTGCATGCTTTACATTCATAGAAAATACAGAGCTGTACATCTTTACACCGGCAGGTATTCCAAGCACAGGCAAATCTGTGCCTGACCTCAGGATATCCCTTGCCGTTCCGTCTCCGCCCAGGAAACATATAATATCGGCTCCTGCTGCCGAATGTATAAAATTTATTGTGTCCATTGCCGTTGTTGGATTTCCCGGAGAATATGAAATTGTGTATTTCAGATTAGCCTTATCCATTTCCAGTGCGCCCATTGGCCCATCAGGGACTATAAATTGTATATCCCTGCATTTAATTCCGGATAAAAATTCTATGGCACGGCCTATTGAAACAGATTCACCAATGTTCTGCAGATGCATATTGTCTGAACCCTTATTATTACGGATGCCTCCGTATCCGGCCAGAGGGTTAACAAAGAATGCTGCCACTTTTACTTTCATGTCCTACCACTTAATTTTATTGAGTTTTACTATCATATTTTGTTCTGGAGATTGCCATGGTACCCAGGTTATACTATTATATTATAGAATAAAAATTTTTACTGGCAAATCTTTCAATTGAATCCTTATAATATTAATAAAAACCGGTGTGGTACTACTATTAATATCTGTGGGCTTTTTAGCTGTTAAAAATCTCATGCACTGCCATTTTCTCTATTATGCCGTACAGATTGGTTGAATTAACCACAAAATCAGCTGCATCAACAAGCTTCCTGGTGCCGGGGTTAAATGCCACAAAATATTTTGACCTTCTTCTCATTGATAAATCCATATAGGAATCGCCTACGCTTACTGTCTCTGCAGGGGATATGCCATACCTGGATTGTATATCCTTTACATTAGTATCCTTCTTTGCAGGGTCCACATTTTTAATGAAACAATGGTTTTTAACATTGACCTCATTTCCAATAAAATTGTCTATGCCAAACAATTCGGAAAGGTACCCGGCAAATACATGGGAACCTGCCGAAACTATAGCTGTTTTAATATTACGATCCTTAAGGTATCCAATAGTCCTCGCTATATTTGATGTTACGTCGTTGAGGTTTAGATAGGTCATGATTTTTGTTTCTGTTAAATTTTCGTATAACCTGTCCGGCACTCCATTCTGGTATATGTAATCAAATGTTAGTTGCATTCCGGTGCCTGTAGTGGTTTTATTCATTGACCTGTTTATTATAACATCCCATGAATTTCTATTCTTTAACAGTACCCCATCCATGTCAAATACCATCAGCTTTATGTTTTCCAGATAGTCTGCTTCTGGATTTATATTCGTTTTCTTTTTTCTATCTACTATTTCTATCATTAAATATATATTATAACCATATATTAAGCATTTACTATATATTTTATATTAATATATATACAATAATCCATCAATCCATGACGGAATATTTAATTTATTATTTTTATACAAAAGATATGGGATAAACAATTTATATCTCTACACTATACACTCTATAATGTCCATTGTGCTGTTGCATTATGTATTATTTAATGCAAAGAGGAGTTTATTTAACCCGGGGTGGTTCCTATGAGCATTTATTACATCATAGAATCTGCCGTTTTACTGATTTTGTTATTCGTTCTAGCTCTTAAATTCAGGATATTTGACCTCAAGGGAACTATTGCAGCACTTATTGTTGGCGTAATCATAGTTGTCCTGGGTTCCCTTTACTGGTTAATTTTAATGCTAATTTTTGCCATCACGGCCCAGATGGCCACCAAGTACAGGATTAAGGAAAAGACAAAAATGAAGCTACAGGAAGGGGAAAATGGTGAAAGGCACGCATCAAATGTAATATATGCTGCAGTTATAGGTATAGCGATTGCTGCCATGCATTTTGCGAAGATTGGAGGGTTCCCCTATTTTCTTATATTTGGTGTTTCATTCGCTTCGGTCAATGCAGATACTTTTGCTTCTGAAATAGGTGTATTTGACAGCAAGGTGTATATGATCACAGGATTTAAAAAAATAACGCCGGGAGTAAATGGAGGTGTGTCACTTCTGGGAGAAGGTGCAGCGCTCCTGGGGGCTTTTATAATAGGGTTATCGTATATTATTCTGGATTTTCATGGATTTGCGATTATACCTCTGTTGGCAATAACAATCCTCGGATTTGTTGGATGCCAGATAGATAGCATCCTGGGGGCGGTATTCGAGAACAAAGGAAAAATGTCCAAGGGGCAGGTAAATGCAGTATCAACGTTGCTTGCAGTTGCCCTCGCCTTTGTTATATTTATCTGATGCATGACTATTTTTTCAGTTATGTTTATTAATGTTTTTTAAATAACGTATTATGGCAAAAATATTCGTAATACTGACAAAAGGAAAGGATGACCTAAATATGGTTAATGTTGCTGCCAACTTTTCATACAACGCTGTAAAAAATGCTGGAGCCACAGTAAACTTTATGTTTCTTGGAAGGGGAGTTGAGAATTTATTAAAAGATTCAAATGGAATAAAACCCATAATAGACCTTGTGGATAAGATGAAGTCTGAAAATATAGAGGTTACCTATTGCAAGGTATCTACAAAGGGATTGGGGTTAAGTGAAGAACAGATGCTGGGGGGCATAGAACCTGTAATGGGCGGTGTCCAGACGGCTAAAAAAATAGATGAAGGTTTTTCTGTAATTACCTTCTAAAATACATTATTTTATTATCAGAAATATTTTCTGTTCGTTGCAATAAAAACAGTAGATTTATTAAATATTGTGTTTTAGATATGTATGTACGATGCATGGAATACTCTATGTGCTTTAGCTTTTACCGCGGATAAAATAGAAGTGCCAAAGTCAATAGGCAACCCTATGGAAACAGGATTATTTGTAAGATCTGTGGGTTCTCCCAGAGGACAGATCAGGGATTACAGGGGAAACGTTGATGGTTCAAACCTTGGCATCCATGTTGTTGAATTTCTAGGGCACTATGAAGTGCATGTAGACCGTTTTGACCCATACAAAAAACCTGTTGAGCATTTAATTGTTGATAGCCCGGGGACACTTCTGGAAATACCACTGCTTTTGAGGATGCTGAAAAAGAAGTAACATTGTCAAGTTGAGGCATAATTTCTGCCACATCCGGTATATTGTTCCTTTCATACAGATGTATTTTCTAAGTATTAATTTCAACTCCTGTTATTATTGCTAATGGTTGCCTTTTTCAAGTTCCAGAAGCTGCTTTTTAATTGCAACGCCTCCACCATAACCTCCTAAACCGCCATTGCTTTCTATGACTCTATGGCATGGGATAATTACAGCCATGGCATTTGCACCATCTGCATTTGCTACTGCACGTACAGCTTTTGCATTGCCTATATTTTCAGCCAGTTGCAGATAAGATATGGTGGTTCCGTATGGTATTTTTAGCAATGCATTCCACACATTTTTCTGGAAATCTGTTCCAACCATTAACAGTGGAATATAAAATTCTTTTCTATTTCCATCCAGATATTCCGCAACTTGTTTTTTAGTCTCTGCGAGTATTTCATCTTCTTCCTCTAAAAAGTTGGCTTTAAGCCCTGTTTTTATCCTGTTGTCAATGGTTGTTCTCTTTTTGCTATGCCTGAAATCAAGTATGCATAGATTGCCTTCAAAAGAACCAAGTATTAATTCACCAATTTTTGTTTTAAAATACTGTATTTTTATATTATTATTCTTCAATGCATATCATCCCCTTAATCATTTATAGTGTATACTGGCTATTCTTAGAGATATTCTCTACTAAATATAAACATATTCTTTGTAATAATTGATCGCATCCGGCAATTTACATTGAAATAATAAAAAATATTGTGTTGTCCTGGTATGGAAATATTTAAAAATTTTATTAATTTTTGAGTTTTTCAACAAGTTGAGGAACAATGGTAAATAGGTCTCCTACAAGGCCATAATCGCATTCTTCGAATATTGGTGCACTTTTGTCCTTGTTTATTGCTATGATAGTTTTTGAACCTCTGATTCCGGCTATATGCTGTATCTGACCGGATATACCAAGTGCTATATAGAATTCAGGCCTTACCTTCTTTCCTGATAGCCCTACCTGCTTATCCTCGCTAAGCCATTTATAGTCCAGGCAAACGGGCCTTGAACCTGATATCTCTGCATGCAAAACATCTACCAGCGGCATTACTTTTTCTATATTTTCCTGGCTTCCCAATCCCCTGCCAATTGAGACTATTACCTTTGCATTTCTGATATCTGTTCCAGCAGTTTTTTTGCTCTTTACATCTACTATTTTGTAATCGCTTTTTTCAAGGGTTAAATTCTTAACTTCAGATTTTTTGTCCGCTTTCTCAGCTTCGCATATCCCGGGTGATACGGTAAACATTTTGAAATTGCTTTCTTCCTCAACAACTGTTTTCCCACCATGGTAGAATCTTCTGGTAATGTTTTTTTCTTTATGTTCGAAAGAGAATATTTCTGGCATGCACTTCATTTTTAGCTTGAATGATAGTATTCCAGCCAGTTCCCTGCCCATATTTGTGGATGAAATAAAAATAAAGTCGTAGTTATTTTTTCCAATATAGTCAGCAAGGAATTTACCAAGATTGTCCACAAAGCCATTGCTGTAAAAGTATACAGTATTTGCCCCATACTCAGGCAATTCCTTATTTTCCTGTGATATTACGTCTATGTCCATCTTTCCCCTGAGATAAGTAATTATCTCCATAGCATTTTTTGGTTCGTTAGAAAATACCAGTGCTTTCATTTCACCACCTTCAATATTTTAGCAACTTCATCTATGCCTTTCCCA